>CAZDHQ010000257.1:0-6504 GCA_964505135.1 uncultured Ferruginibacter sp. | reverse complement strand
ACGCTATGCAGGACTTTGTGGAAGCTGTAGACAATGATTCAGAAAAAGCGAGTGCAACGGTGGAAAAGAAGGAAAGACAAACCCAAGCATGTTAGAGAGCTACACCAGAAAATGATGGCAGACAGTGCCAAGATGCAGGCATTAAAAACAGCCAAACAGGATAATAATAAAATGCTTAAAAAATAAACCCGTATTACAAAAAGGCAACTCACTTATCAATTAGGAGTTTGATTTTTCATCTTTTTTCTGAAAAATTGTTTTACCATATTCTGCAAGAATAGTCTGAATTATCCGCACTCTTTCAGTGAGTTCAAGTAGATCAGTCAAACCAATATTATACCCTTCCCTGTAGCGGCTTTCTATATAGGCTTTCTGTAAAATGTTAAATAGCCTTTTCTCATTGTCTGTTTTCTTAGGAAAGATATCCGGAATCTGGTAGGATACCATACCTGCATAACGAAGTAAACGCTCAATGTTGTGGGTACAACAGTGAAAACCCGTTCCGATCTTTATTATTGTTCCTACTGCCTGCTCAGTTGCCTGATGCAACATAAAAACTGCCAGTCCATATTGTTTTCTTACGCGGAACAGATCTACCCCTGCCAGAAATTCCTGGGACCTAGTCAAGCCATCCCGAAATAGTCTTTCTAATGTTTTCTGTTCTGCTTCCAGATTATAGGGTCCGACAGGAGAAATGGATAGATTGTCAGCTTCAAAAACAGGGATTGCAGACTGGAAAACATTCCGGGCAAAAAGATGGCCGGAGGTAAGCCAGTCATTAAATTGGGCAGTTTCCAGTAAAATAATGGTAACAGGTATAAAAGAACTGCAATGTTGCTCTATCTGATCCTGCCATTGTGGTAAGGATCTGTGATTTGTATTATTAATCAATATCAGGAAAAAATAACCACCGACGTGTTGCGAACTGGGCGAAGTGGGGCAGAAAATACTTTCGCTCCGTCGCCTAAATAAAGAAGCCCCCAGTAAATAGATTGTGTCGGGTTGGACGGATTCCAATATAAGAGAAATCAGCTTCTCCTGCTGGCCCGCAAAAGATTCAGTTATTGAATGATATATTGTAAATGGCCTCATATTTTTTGGGTTTGAATAGGAGTTCGTACATAAATTAAATGACAGGCTTCCAGCATTTTCAACAAGTGCTCAGTAATTTGAACTAGTTCAAGATTTAAGCTCATTTCCATGACACTATTTTCTCCAAGTGCATAGCTGAGGATATATCGTAGATTTTCTTTCCATTCTTTCTTAGAAGCAAATGATATAAAATGCTGTATTGCTTTGTATGGATCACGATATTCCTTGGAAGTAAGACTTCTGGAAAAATAATCCCAAGGTTGAAAGGAGTCCACGGCAACACAATAGAAATGAGTTTGGGAAGGATCAAATGATCCCTCGCTTTTAGGCAGAAGCACCTGTTTTATTTTCTCACCCCGTTTACCAAGAGTGAATACCGCATCTAAAAGCATTTCAAAATCTTCAAAAAAAGAAAGCAGATCGGTCGGTGCCTTCCTATTCCAGATTACATTACTTTCTGCAGCTTTGATTGCTGACATAAGGTACTTTCGAGCTATAGGAAGGGAAACGAAACTAAAGAACTCGTGGATTGATTTATAACAATTAGGCAGTTGCTTTTTCTCTAGAATTTTTAAAGTCTCAACGTTTTGCCTATTTACTAAATCCTTGCCCTTAGCATTCTCCTTGCATTCCTTTTGCTGATGAATCACCCAGACCGCTTCTACCAGTTTCTCCAAATCTTTATGTGTCGAAACATGACTGGCAGCATCTGTCCCTTCAGCGCGTAAGGCATCATGTAACAGTTCATTCAAGCAAGCCCGGATATCCGGCAGATCATAACAGGTAAAAAAGAAATCCAGTACAGATCTTGGGTTATCAATTTCTGACACTGTTAAACTTAAGGGTTTATCATGCCACGCTGGATATGCGGCCAATAGGCTTTGTTTTAATTGCACTTTCATTAGGAAACAGTTTTTTAGCAATGCCCACTGTTTGTAATAATTCGGTGTTGATGTGAGTAACCCGGAGAGCGTGGGCAAAAAAAGAGACGTGGGTTAGTCCTTATCGCTACTGAGGCCTACGACAGCCCTTGATCGCAAATAAGAACGCCCACGCCAAGACGTGAGCGATTTACCTTATTTCCTCGCGATCAAATGAAAGGTCGTAGTTTTCAGTAGCGAGAATAAAAGCAAACACGCTTAAATATTATCAGTGTTCGCAAATCTAAAAGCAGTTTTATGAAGTATCGAAGTAATTCATAAGAAAATAAGTAAAAGTAATTTAAAATCCTTTAAAATAACTTAAAGTTACTGATATTTTCGAAATAATCAATACTTCATTTGTTTTTTGTTAGTTGCTATTGAAAACCAATCAATGGCAGGAACTAAAAGAAAATATAATCGAATTAAGATAGTCCTCCTCGAAAAGGAAAAGACAAATATTTGGTTAGCAGAGAAGCTAAAAGTAAGCACTACTGCTGTTTCAAAATGGTGTACTAATCGAAACCAACCTACTGTCGAAACTCTTTTTAAAATAAGTGAAACCTTAGGTGTTTCGGTCTGTGAATTACTTAATTCAAAATAGGTGTTAGCAAAAAATATAATTTTTACAACGCTAAACTCTTGAACCAGTAATAATCAAGATTCTTAATTCGGCAAGGTCTTTAAAAATAGGTTTGCCACTCTCAACTGACCATACTATCGGCAGTGCCATACCTCGATCCTCTATTAAGGACGCAAATAAATGTCGGTTATTATCATCTGACAAATCAAGTCCATGGTTACTGTATTGAGGGATATGTGATTCGGGGTCAGATGCTTGTATTTTCTGAAATTTGCATGTTCTTAAATCAATATGATCACTTTACAAATTTCAACCCGTGAAAAATATCCTTCATTAGCTTGCCAAGCGGTCGCTTATCGAGATCCTTATCAGCATAATAGTTACCGAACGCTAACTGGTAGAGTTCTTCAGGCGTTGCGTTCATAGAAGGAAAAGCTTTGGTCAGTGTCTTGAGATATTTACCTCCCGAGATATGATGCTTTCGAATCATTTCTCTTACAACATCCTTATGCTCGGCGTAAATGCCTGCTAAAGAAAACGCATCCATATTAGCCTGCATTTTGGCGCCATCGGTACAACCGTCACGGATCTTTAAAGAAATATCAATCTCATCGGACAAACCAATAGCCCCATTCGTTGAAGTAGCTAAAAAGTTAAACCTGCAGTCCTTCCCGAATCCCACAATATAAGGGTGAATATTCTTGGCAATCGAAAATTTCTTACTCCCCTTCAGGCGGCTGTTACATATATAACAACTTGGAATCAGGTTATAAAAAGACAGTGCAAGCAACGGGTAATTTTCCTGGGAATAGAAATGGTCAAATTCTGGTCGCGTTACATTCTTAGAACCGCAGATAATTGTAAACGTGTACTGCCTGTTACAGTAAGGACATACATTTACTTTAAGGCTTTCAGCCAAATGATAGATATTGTAGGATTTGCGTGAAAGAAAATTATCATAGGAAAAGGCATGTCCTATACCTCTATTATAAGGAGTACGATTGATTGTACAATGGCGCTTATAGTTTGCCGAAACTTGCAGAAGTTCTTTAGGTTCACCAATTAATATTTTCTCAAGGTTTGTTATCAAGAAATCGCGTTGTTTAGCAGGAACATTATTGTTGATTGCCCTTTCAACAATTTTTATAGTTCCTGCGAGGTGCATCAGTCTTATCTGATCCAGGTCACGATCTGAAGTATCCTCAATTTTGATCATTATTCTTTTGTTTTAGTTCCTCTAAACGTTTTTGTAGCGACAATATCTCATTACTGAGCAGTTCCTCCTCGTAATTTGCACCCAGTTTTTCAATATAGGATTCTGAGAGTTTAAGTTTAATAATAGGTTCTCCAATCATGTTGAGGATTGCTTTAAAGTACCTCCTATTTTGCAACAACTCATTTTTATCCATCTTAAATAACTCTTCGATCTTCGACCTTGCAAACTCTCCCATTACTCCATCGCTCATAAAGAAGGTGTCTGCCAGCAAAGTATGAATATTTGCGGCAAAAGTCTCCTGAACCGAATCGAAACATTCCTTGACTACGCATATCCCTTCGTCCTTGGCCAATAGTATTAGATTCTCAAGCGGAAGATCCGAAGCTATAAAGGGTGAGTGGGTTGTCATAATCACGTGAAACCTGAACCCTGAGAAACTTGATAGAAATTTTAAGATAAAAGTGAGGTAAGTCTGCTGCCATTTTGGGTGAAAACCGGCTTCAGCCTCATCTAGTAACAGGTAAATATATTTGGATTTGGTAACTGGCAATTTTTTCAATGCTCCATATATCCTGGAAAAAAGATCAAGGAAAGCTTTTTCCCCTGAACTTAAATCGCGCCAGTTCATCAATAAAAAACCACGCTTTTCTATGTCTTTAGTAAATGCGTCCAGATAACGATTATGCCATTCCCAAATACTTTTTCCATCCTTTGCAGAAACATAAAAATAACATTCATTATCATCACTGTCGGCTACGATCTTGGCCCTATTGTCAATGATCTCATTTACAAAATCGATAAAAGCAATAAAATCAAACTTCTTCGGACTTATGAAAGTATTCAGCGAGAAAAACTTCTTAGCAAGTTGAACAGCATCTTCGTTTTTGAAATCAAACTCCCTTAAATCACTGGAAACCTGGAATTTTTCATCGTGTAAATGATAAACGAAGGAATACCTGTAAAGGAAATTTGTGACAAGATCAATGGCAAACCACCATTTGCATTTTATTTTTCTTCCTTCTTCCATTGTCGCGCGGGAATTTTCACGCCTTCCTTTGTCAATGAGGTGATTAGGGGTTTTGTTCCACTTGCCACTGATGCTTTCTCGGAATTTTTCATAAAACTCTTTTACTCTGAAACCGTGATCGCCTTTGCGGATAGGATCATTTTCAATTTCCTTCACGAAGCGGATCTCAAGTTCGGTTGGTAAATTAAGCTCGCTGACAAACTGGAGATTGTCCTGTACAAAAAGAAACTGGCGTTCTACATTCTTATACCTGTGGATCTCCACTTTATCCCTCATATCTGATTCATGCCTTGAATCGAAGTCTATAAGATAATTCGTCGAAATATCAATGTGGGAGTCTGAATAACTTGTTAGGGTCGGGTACTCTCGCATATCCAGAAAGGGTGAATAAAAAAGGTATGTGCCCGTAACCTCAGAGAACTCGTTGCGCGGATTACTTCTGTTTGGCACTAAAAATACATCTGAGCTGGAACTGGAACTATTAGAAAGGCCCAAACGACTCTTATTTTGAAAATCCAAGTGCCATGATTCAACATTCTTCGGTGGTTTTTCATTCTTGCGTGGATCGAGCAGGTAAAAGGAATTTCGTATCACCAACTTTTGAGTTGCTTTGTCGAAAAAAATAGCAACCCAATATCCATTGTAAGCACCTTTTGTTTTAACAAAGGTTTTGAGATAATCCAGGAAATTGCTCTTGCCCACACCATTTGCTCCAATAATGCCGGTAACCGAACTAACATTGTCACCAAAGAAATCTTCGACATAGTTCTCATTATCGACGATGTTGAAACTGATTGACTGCTTCCCGATATTCTCCTGAATGACTTTGATCCGATCTGACAGGTTAAATCCACAATTCCGGATGTTTAGATAGTCATGCACCCATAGATATATTAACTCCATAGCAGTTGTATTTGAATCCTGCTACAAACTAATAATTTCTTTTGCCCTTTTCATTAGTCATTTCTACTTTATTGATTCTCAACACAATTCATCCGTACAAGTTGCGATTCTTCTGCTTGTTACTTGTTAAAGGATGCAGATTTGACATTTTCTCCGTAAGAAGTTCTAACTTTTAGGAGAGAAAAAAATACTATGGAATTAATCAGCTTCTATTTTGAAAAAGACTTTAACCGCATTCGATTGCTTCTTTCATTTTTCTATTTAGTATGTGTTGTCCTAATTACAAAAAATGTTTTAGCCTGCCTGGGATATCAGTACACTTTTCCAAAAGTAATTACACTCTCGACCGCAATCAACTTTGTCATGTCAGGTGAGATTGTTCTTCCTGTCCTATTTTTCACGTTATACCTATATCTTACTGTGATTGGCAGTGTCTATCTATATGCCATTTACTATGCACTAGCCAGAAAAACATTCATGAGAGGCAGTACGGACACCGGTAATTCTATTAAAATTCGTAAGGAAATGGTATCAAAACGATTTGCCATCGAGGAACCGGAAAGATTTACAAGGGGGCCCAACTACAAAAGTTTAGCCGGTTTTATGAACGTAATGTTTTATGACACATTTAATGTAGGCTCACTTTTTCGAATGAATGCTACCCTTTTTTTCAACATAACATTGTTGCTGGTTCTTTTTACCCCAAAATCAACCCTGATATGGGTGTGCGCTATTGTCTCCTTACTTATTTTTTTAGTTATGT
>CAZDHQ010000256.1:0-6510 GCA_964505135.1 uncultured Ferruginibacter sp. | reverse complement strand
CTGCGGTTCCAGGTAAAAGGCAGGATCTACAAAGTTCCTGTAACCTAACAATACCGGTATTACTACATACCTGGCAGTTTCCAAGTCTGTATTACCTTTTGCATTAAAATATCCATAACCTGTAGTGATGCCCACTTGCGACGTTTTATTTACCGCCAGCAGTAACCTGACATTATTGGCCAACCCCGGGTTGTAAGACCTGCCGAAATATCCCGTTGGAAAAGTAAACTCAGGACCAAATGCAAATTGATTTCTTACTTCCTGCGCTGAAGCGGTTAATGCAAAAAGACCGAATAATAAAGCAAGCAATGATTTCATTAAAAAAGGTTTTAAAGATTTTTTCAAAGCTGGTTGAAATATTTTACTTCCTCTGTAAAATTGATATAAGCAGCAGCCTGTTTTAGTTTTACTAATTTTTCATGATGCACCTGCAAAAACTTTTTATGTGCTGCTGATGATGGGTTAAAAGGCTTGTGACTCATTGCTGCATTGATTACATTGATCTCTTTCATTAACTGCTGTGATGGCTCATCAATACAGGTGGCTACAAACTTTTCCCACACATAATTGGTAGCAGCATAATTGGGATGCACCATATCTTCTGCATAAAAACGATAATCTCTCAGGTCATCTATCACCAATTCATACGCAGGAAAATAATGTAACCGTTCATCTTCATCTGTCAATTGATGAATAGCCTGGATCAGGGTGGATTTACTCCTGTTGTTTTCTACAAAGCCATCTCTCAGATGTCGCACAGGGCTGATGGTAAAAATTACTTTAATGGAGGAATTAAAAGCAAACAGTTGCTGTAGCATTTCATGGAGCAATGTTTTAACCTTATCAATGCTCAATAAAACTTTTTTAAACTTATCAGTTGGCACTTTATGGCAATTAGCAACCATTCGTTCATTATCTTCTATTGATAAAGGCGTAAATCCATCCACCAATTCATACACAAAAGCAGAACCAACCGTAATTAAAACCCATGCTGCCTTTTGTAAAAATACATGCGACTGTGCCTGCGATTGGTTAATCATTTGCAAACAGGTAGTTTTATCAGGATGTGAAAAACGGCTGTGATGCTCCCAGCTATTCCAGCTTTCATTTTGATAAAATAAATCTGCTTCTGTGTAAGTTTTGTTTTGGATATAAGAGATCACAGACTTGGCAATACTTGCCGGATTGAATAAAATACCATTGGGATTTTCCAGCACGCTGAACTTATGCTGTTTTAATTTACTGCCAATATTTTCCGTAAAGCAGGAACCAATCAAAAACAAAGGCTGCTGATGATTAATTTTTTGAGCAAATGGTTTGGGTGTGAACTCGAGGTGAAAATCCATGAACGCAAATAAAAGTGAATTGCAAAAGTAGAAATAGTGTTTGAGAAAACTTGATGTGTGTATTCCAATTTTAGTAAGTGTTGCCAACCTTTTGTTGGATCTTTCTTACTTAACTAAGGCTTTCCGAAAGTTTGGCAACCCTAGTCAGCCATCTTGATTTTTTATGCAAATATTTCAGAAGCCAATCTTAAGCAATTAGCAAGAGCAGCTTCATCTATTTCTTCAAGCTTGTTTAATTGCTTAAAATGCGGAATCATTAAAGTGGTATCCATATTTCCCACCAACTCATCTCCCGCCATGGGGCAGCCGCCAATACCTTTGATAGCACCATCAAATCTTGTACATCCAGCTGCTAAAGCAGCGTCTACTTTCTGCTGCCAGTTAGTGGCAGTAGAATGCAGGTGAACACCGATTTCAATTGATGGATATTTTTCAATCAATGGATGTACGATCGATGAAATTTGTACTGGGTTTGCAAGACCAACCGTATCAGCAATAGAAATGATATTGACTCCGGCTCTTACCATTTTATCAACCCAATGCATCACTATGTCTTCATTATACTCATCTCCATAGGGATTACCAAAACCCATGGAAATATAAATCACCAACTGCTTTATATTTTTAACACATAATTCCTGTATTGCTTCCACTCTTTTAAAAGATTCGGCTATACTGCTGTTGGTATTGCGCATTTGAAAAGTGGGTGAGATAGAAAATGGAAAACCCAGGTAACTGATTTGATCATACTGCATCGCTTCTTCTGCGCCACGAACATTGGCAATGATAGCAAGCAGTTTCGATTTGGATTGCTGCATATCCAAAGCCTGCACCACCTGGGCTGTATCAGCCATTTGAGGGATTGCTTTAGCAGATACAAAGCTGCCAAAATCAATGGTGTCAAAGCCTACTTTTAATAAGGCGTTGATGTATTCAATCTTTTTTTTCGTTGGAATTAAAACTGGCCAGCCCTGCATGGCATCACGTGGGCACTCGATTAGTTTTATTTTGTGACGGAGGTTCATTGTCGTTGTAACGCAAGTACCCGTTCTTTTGTTCTCTTAAAAAATTTACGGCGGTCTCTTTCTCCTGTTTCACTGATCAATGTTGCCCTGCTGGCAAGGTTATTAAAATTGCTGAACATCTTATCTGTAAATGATTGATCGGAGGTAAAGATGTATTTCAATACTACATGGTTAATGAATGCACGCCTATAGCCATCCAATTCTACCATGATGCTATTATTGCCTAAAATAATTTCATTCACATACAATTTTAAAGAGGCCTGGTATGCCGTCTCTGGTGCTCCAATAAAAAATTTACATCCTTTTTCAGCCTGCAGCTCCATATGGTCAAGCATTAAGATGCATGCATGTATTACCTGCTCTAAATCTGCATTGGTTTCAAATATACCAGCGTCACGGTAATATTCTATTTGAAGAACCGTACTGTTCACACTTTCATAGTTCCATATTTCCACGCATGGAATTTTATTATATAGATCAAGTATTTGCTTACCTGCGGTAAGATATATATCGTTATCAAAGCTTTTTAAGCTGAAACTTTGTTTTGCAAATGCTGGATCATTTAAAATGCTTTTGCTCCAAAAAAAAGATTTAAATGCTGTTAGCTCGGGCAAAAGAAAAAAGTAAAAAAAAGGAATATCCTTTGCCAGGTATAACATACGCTTGTTTTGAAAACCGACCATAAATTGTAACTGGGCTTGCATCTGCTGCAGGTATTCTGAGAAATTATTCACGGGATTCGCTACTTCAGGATCAGTAAACACTACAGAATCACTTTTCAATTGCATGGCCTGGTCAAGCGATATGCGAAAATGATCGCACAATAATTTAAGTTCATCCAGTGTGATTGGCTTTTCGCCCCTGATTCTCCTGTATACACTATCCTGGCTAATACTTAGTAAATCTGCAATAGAATCAACCATAGCGATGTGAGACGGAATCACTGTTTTGATATAATTAAATAATTCCCTTTGCAGATTGTTGCCTTCCATGATTATGTTTCAGGTTATATATGAAAAATAAATTTACTGTTTTTCCATAATCCCTGCAGTTTTCTTTATTCCTTTCTGCCACCACTGACCCGGCAAAAACTACTATTTAGCAAAACGAAATTGAAAATGGCAAATCAATGTTGCCTATTATTAGTTTCTGCAACACCCTGCCAAACAGACCGCAACTATCAATTTTCTTCAGGCTAAAGTTCAGCCTAGTTTTACATCGAAAGCTTTCAAAAAAAACGGGGATGCCGAAAACCTTTAAGAGTAGGCGCTACAACTAAACTTAAAAAAATGAAACAGTTTTTATTTGCTTTGGCAATCACAGCCATTTTTATCAAAACAGCATCCGCTCAAAAAAGCGAATTTGGATTTTCAGCCGGTGCAGTAAGTGCTAATTATTCCGCCAAAGAGGATGGAGTGTCCGTAAGCGCAAGTTCAAAAATTGGCTTAACATTCGGTATTATGGCAAAACTGCCATTAACTGCATCGCTAAGTTTTCAGCCGGCATTCAACTATGTTCAAAAAGGCACCAAAGTAGACTTTGGCGGAGAATCTATATCACTAAGGTTAAACTACCTGGAACTGCCTTTGAACTTTGTTTATCATTCACCCGAAAATACCAGCGGGCAATTTTTTGTAGGATTGGGGCCGTCTCTTTCTTACGGTATTTCAGGAAAGATGAAAGCAGGTGGTAATGAAGAGAAGATTCATTTTGGTAGTGGTGATAACGATATAGCTAAACCCTTTGAATTTGGGGGAAATATTTTGGCCGGCTATACATTTAAGGGTGGATTTAATATTGCAGCAAACTATAACCGTGGTTTGAGCAATATATCTACAGATGGTTCAACAAAAGAACATAACTATTATTTTGGTTTGAGGCTCGGATATTTCCTCGGCAAGAAATGACAACGACTCCGTTTTTTGCTTTCAAAAAAGATTGCTGGTAATGGCAATCAAAAAAAGAGGCAGCATTTTTATGCTGCCTCTGTATTTTGATATCGTATTTGTTTATTCTGCCTCTTTCACTTTCTTTTCATACTCCGCCAGTTTAGCGGCATCCTTTTTAATTTCATAGATATTTCTCAGGATTACCAGCGCCTGCCTGTGGTTACCTTTTTCTATACCTTTAGGTTTTGCGATAGATTCAAATGCTTTTTCAGCAGCTTGTGCATAAGGTATTGCATCGTCCATAGATTTGGTAGAAGCAGCCTGCAGATCTTTTTTCTTCTTCAGATCATCCGGCTTTACACCTTTGATCTTCCTTGCTTCATCACTGATATCAATTGAATTGTTGTAAAGGAAATTAGCCAACAAAAAATTAGCTTCTACGGTCGACTTAGCAGCAATAGCAGCTTTCATTGCATCAACAAATTTTGCTTTGTAAGGAGCCATATCAACACCTTTGGCAGAATCAGAAAACATATATTGATATAGTTCAACCCCATAATTATAAGCCAGTACATAGTTCCCCGGATGAGATGCTATTAATTCTTCATATTTTGGAAATACGGCGGGCTTAGTTACACCTTCAGTTGCTTCCTCAATTTCTAATGCAGTCCAGTATTCCTCATTAGCAGGATACAGCTTTCTTCCTTTAGCGATAATGTCTGTAAAGGCTGCTTTATCTTTTTTGTTTTTGTAATAATCGGATAAAACCTGGTATGCATCAATATAGGATGGGCCGCTTACATTGGCATCTGCCAATTTTTTATAAAATACCACTGCTTCATCTAATTTCTTTTGTTCCATTGCAGTAATAGCAGAATACAAAATCAACGTGGTATCCAGTGCAGAGAACTTAAACCCATTTGCACCAGCTAGATTTTTTTCAAACACATAATCGTGTACATCCACTGCCTTTTTAAAACCTTCATGAGAAGTTGGCAGGTCTTTTTTCTCATAAGCCTTTACGCCAATATCAGTAGAATAACCGATGTAAATATCAAATAATGGGCTGTTGTTCTGCTCTTCCAGCAACGGCGCTTTTGGATCCATTTCACGGTATTTTTTTAATGCCTTGAATGCTTCGTCTTTTAAGGCAATAGCATCTGCCATTGATTTGGAAGAATCTTTTGATACCATATTGTAGATATACCCTTTATAGAACCAACCTTCAGGTTTTTTAGCATTCTTTTCTACCGCCAGGTATTTGTCAACTGTTTCTTTTCCTTTCTGTGGATTTAAATAAGCCATGTTCTTGACGTCATCAATACTCTGGGCACCAGCAAAAGAACAAGCGGAGGCCAGCAATACAATTAGTGAAAATTTCTTCATCGTAAGTAAATTTTTTAGCGATTAAAGGTATTGGTTTGTTTCCAAAAACCGGGCATAATTTTCATAAACCATGCCAGATTAGGATTGCAAATGTAAATAGAATTTAAAATCTACTGCAGCATCTTTCAGGCCGTGAGCATTAACTATATTTGCCTGATATTTAACAGGATTTAAGGCATTGATTTCTCAAAATACCATACAGCAAATTCTCAGCAGGATTGATATCATAGATATCGTGGGATCTTATGTAAAGCTGAAAAAAAGAGGTGCTAACTACCTTGGCCTTTGTCCTTTTCATAATGAGAGAACACCTTCTTTTACGGTATCGCCTGCTAAAGAAATTTATAAGTGTTTTGGCTGTGGCAAAAGCGGTAATGCCATTGGCTTTTTAATGGACCTGGAAAAATACAGCTATGTGGAAGCCCTGCGCTGGCTGGCCAATAAATACAATGTAGAGATTGAAGAAACTGAAGTATCGCCGGAGCAAAAACTGCAGCAGCAGGCGGCAGATAGCTTATACATCATCAACAATTTTGCCCAGCATTTCTTCTCTGACTTTTTACTGAATTCAGAAGAAGGACAGGATATTGGCCTTAGCTATTTGAAAGAACGTGGCTTTAGCAATGATACCATTAAAAAATTTCAACTGGGCTTTAATCCTGAAGCAAAAGATGGTTTTACTACTGCAGCATTAAATGCTCAATATAATGTAGATCTGCTGCAAAAAAGTGGATTGGTAACTGTGAGAGATGGCAGGCCGATGGACAACTATCGTGGCAGGATCATTTTCCCGGTACATAACCAGAGCGGTAAAGTGCTTGGCTTTGGCGCAAGGATTATTAAGACTAATGACAGGGCTCCTAA
>CAZDHQ010000255.1:0-6516 GCA_964505135.1 uncultured Ferruginibacter sp. | reverse complement strand
AGATACCATTTTGGTTTGGATGGGGTACCGTGCTGTTTCAGAAAGGTGTGTTGCAGCCATCTAATACCCAATACAATCTCTACATTATTGGCATTGGGCTCGGCACCTTGCTGGGTAATTCTGTTTTTATTTTTGGCGGAAAATTAATTGTAGAAAAAATCAATAACAGCCAGCAATACCTTAACTGGATAATCGGCGGCATTTTTACTTTAACTGCCATTATACAACTGATAAAAATGCTGTATCGTAAAGACAGCATCAGCAAACTGGAAGAAAAAGCTTCTTAAATCATTTCCTCTCATCTTTTTAATTCGTGTAATTAGTTTAATCCGTGTTATCCATCACCATTCACATAAGTTTTCCAAATCCCGTCAAAGCATAACCCTGCTTTAGGCTATTTTTGCAAAGAATGAAACATCTTGCTGCACTCAATCATTATTTTTGGAAGTATCGCTACCGCCTCATACTGGGTATTATATTCATCGTACTTACCAACTATTTCAGGATACTGGCACCGCAGATTACAGGCTACGTGGTGAACACCGTTGTTGGTACCGTGGAAAAGAAAACAGCATCTCAGCATTTGGATAAAGAGCATGATATTTTAGTAAGGCAGGTAATAGATACTTTGGAAAAACAACCTGTAGGGACAAAAGTATTATGGTGTGGCATTGTCTTGCTTTTACTGGCACTCATCAGTGGTTTCTTTATGTTCCTGATGCGGCAGACGATTATTGTAATGAGCAGGCTGATTGAGTACGATCAAAAGAACCAGGTATTCAATCATTACCAGCAGTTAGACAATGCATTCTATAAAATGCACAGCACCGGCGACCTGATGAATCGTATATCCGAAGACGTTAGCCGGGTAAGAATGTACACGGGGCCGGCCATCATGTATTTCATCAACCTGGCAGCCACCATTGCATTCAGTGTTTACTTTATGCTGAAGGCAAGCCCTAAACTCACCTGGGTGGCACTTTCTCCTTTGCCCGTATTAGCAATAACTATTTATTTGGTGAACACCATTATTCATAAAAAAAGCGAACGCATACAGGCATTGCTGAGCCAGCTTACTACCAATGCACAGGAATCTTATAGTGGTATCAGGGTAATTAAATCATTTGTGCAGGAAAAAGCCATGCTTAATTTCTTTACCAATAACAGTGTTGAGTATAAAAAGAATGCATTGGGGCTTGCAAAAATGGAAGCCATTTATTTTCCTGCAATGGCCTTAATGATTGGTATTAGCACGCTGATCACTATCATGGTAGGAGCATTGGATGTTATCAAAGGAGCGGAAGAAGTGGGAACAGTGGCAGAATTTGTAATGTATATCCAAATGCTCACATTCCCCGTAAGTGCTATTGGCTGGACGGCCAGCATGATACAAAGAGCTGCAGCCTCACAAAAACGCATCAATGAATTCCTGGATACCATACCGAATATCGAAAACCCTGTTGAAAAATTACAGCCCTCATTAAACGATACCATTGAATTTAGGCATGCTGATTTCATTTATCCCAATACCGGCATTCATGCACTGAAAGATTTTTCTCTGAAGATTAATAAAGGAGAAAAAATCGCCATAGTAGGAAGGACGGGCTCCGGCAAATCTACCATTGCACAATTGCTGCTGCGGATGTATGATCCACAGAAAGGCAGCATTGAATATGCAGGAATTGATCTTAAGAAAATTGATCTGGAATACCTGCGCTCAGGCGTAAGTTTTGTGCCGCAGGATGTTTTCCTGTTTAGCGATACGGTATATAATAATATTGCTTTTGGCGCACCCGCAGCTACCAAAGAACAGGTGGTGAAAGCAGCAGCAGACGCCTGTGTGGATAAAGAAATCATCCAGTTTGCGGAAGGATATAATACGATGATTGGTGAACGTGGTGTTACCTTGAGTGGTGGACAAAAACAACGTATCTCCATAGCAAGAGCTTTAATCAAAAACCCGCAGTTTGTAATTTTTGACGATTGCCTCAGTGCGGTAGATGCCAAAACAGAAAAAGAAATCCTGACCAACCTCAATAATTACCTGGCCGATAAAACTGCCATCATTATCACCCATCGTATTTTTTCATTGCTCAACTTTGATAAGATCATTGTGCTGGAAGATGGCGCCATTGCGGAACAGGGCAAACATGCTGACCTACTCGCCCTGGACGGCCTTTACGCTGAAATGTATGCCCGCCAGCAGGAGCAGGAGAGTGCTGTGAATGGTTAAATTGTTTAATTGTTCTATGATTAAATTGTTTTATCGTTTAATTGTTGGGGAGCCTACTAATTGATAGACTCTGCATATCCATCAACAATTAAACCATTTAGCCATTAACCATTTAATCATTTGCCTATAAGGCATTTAGCCAGCAATTTTGTACTTCTATAAAACTTTACAGTTTATTTTGCTATTTCAAAAACAACTTTATCTTTGCCGGGATAATTTTCATTGGTAATCAATAAAAAAATTCTTAAAAACTGTGGCGTACGAAAATAACGACAAAAAAATGGACAGCGTTTACAGCAAACGCATTAAAGCAGGAAAACGCAGAACTTACTTTTTTGATGTAAGAGAAACAAGAGGCAACGATTATTACCTTACCATTACCGAAAGCCGTAAGCGTTTTGATTCTGACGGGTATGACAGGCACAAAATATTTTTATACAAGGAAGACTTCAATAAATTTATCAAAGGATTGGGCGAAGCTGTTGATTATGTGAAAACTGAGTTGATGCCTGATTTTGATTTCGATGCTTTCAACCACGATACACCGTACGAAGGAGAAGAAGGTGGTCAAGCTCCAGCGACTGCTGTAAGCGAAGAACCTGCTGCTCCTGCTGCAGAAGTAAAGTCTGAACCAGTTGCTGATGATGCTGCTTCGCAGGACAATGGAAGCACTGTGGAAGTAGACAAGTGGTAAGAAAAAATATTTGAATGTATTTACAAGAGACCGTTTAAAGACGGTCTCTTTTTTTGTATTAATGGATTGCTCATTTTAAAATAGGTTGACATCAAAACAATTGTCCTTTAGAAATAAAGAACAATTTAAGGGTGCCGGGCGGCCCAAGAAGATTACATGCTAGTTGTAAATGTCGCACCTACGGCGCTCAGTTCTCAACTTCTTACTTTATTCTACCAAAATGCCGCCTCTACGAGGCTAAAGGAATCGAACTTCTTAATCCTGATTTTAATTTATCGTTTTTATAAAACTGAAATAATCGGCATGCCCCATTGGGGCGAAATCTTGGTGGTATCCGACCACTGTTGATTCTACATAGCCTCATCCAGGCTACATTTTCTACAAGAATTTATTTAATCTATCAAAACCGATAATACCTCTAATAGCCAGGGATTCTACCATAATACTGCATCTATGAGGGTAATAAGAATCGATCGAATTAACTATGATTTTGAGTATAATGGTTATTGAAAATTGAAATGCTGCCAAGCCCCGGAGGGGCGAAATTTTGGTAGCGCATAGCTGCAGCAGATTCTGAAGAGCCCCATCAGGGCGACATTTTTTAGTATGGTTATTTAATTTATCAAAACCTTTTACCGGTTTAACAATCAGAATCTTACCCTGATTTCTTTATATAAAGTTGCATTTCGATACGTGTGAATTTCTTTTGTTAAAAACCTGTGGATAATGCATTTTACTGTGGAAAGATGGGGGGTTGCTTGTAGGGGCATTCATTTATATTTGCCCTTCTACAAAAAATTAGACTGTGCGATTAAAGACTTTAGAAATTAAGGGTTTTAAAAGTTTTGCCGACAAAACTGTTTTGAATTTCGATGAAGGTATTACCGGCGTAATCGGCCCCAACGGTTGCGGAAAAAGTAATATCATCGACAGCATCCGCTGGGTAATCGGTGAACACAAGATCAGCAACCTGCGTAGTGAAAACCTGGAAAGCCTTGTGTTCAACGGGTCAAAAAGTCGTAGTGCTTCCGGTCTTGCTGAAGTGAGCCTTACATTTGAAAACACCAAGAACCTGTTGCCAACAGAATTTAACACCGTTACCATTACCCGTAAATATTACAAAAACGGCGAAAGCGAATATCGCCTGAACGATGTCGCCTGCCGCTTAAAAGACATCCACAACCTTTTCATGGATACCGGTGTGAGCACCGATAGCTATGCCATCATTGAATTGGGTATGGTGGATGATATTATCAAGGATAAAGAAAACAGCCGTCGCAAGATGCTGGAACAGGCTGCCGGTATCACTATTTATAAAACCCGCAAGAAAGAAGCCAAACTAAAACTGGATGCTACCGAGCAGGATTTGGCACGTATCGAAGATTTGTTGTTCGAGATCAACAACCAGTTAAAGACTTTAGAGAGCCAGGCCAAAAAAGCAGAACGTTATTTCGAGATAAAAAAAGAATACAAAGAGATCAGCATTGAGTTGGCAAAAGCTGCTCTGGAAGGTTTCAATATTACATACCGTGATTTGAACCAGCAGCAGCAGGCAGAAGTAGATAAGCGGATTGAACTGGAAACAGAAATCGCTAAGGAAGAAGCCGCACTGGAACAGGAGAAGCTGGGCTTTATTGAAAAAGAGAAAGCATTGCAGGTAATGCAGCATGCATTCAACGACATGCTCAGCAATGTAAGAAACAAGGAAAGCGAGAAAAGCCTAACTGCACAGCGTTTACAATATTTAAAAGAAAAAGAAAACAGCCTGAATGACTTCCTAAATAAAGCAGGAGGACAATTAAAGGGTTTGGATGAAAGCATCCAATTTACCAGTCTTCAAATAAAGGAAGATGAAGTGAAACTGGAAGAACTGGAAGGCAGGCTGGACGAATTAAAAAATGCAGTAGAAGATAAACGCCGGGTGTTTGATGAAAAACGTACCGCCATTGACGAACTGCGTCGTGAGAACCAGGCCATACAGCGTAACCAGTTTGAAGCAGAAAAAAAGGTAGCCGTTGCCGATACTTCTATTCAAAATTTACAAAGAACCATAGCCCAGATACAGGATGAGAAAAGCCAGCGCCAGGCGCAGATACAGCAACTGGAAGCGGAAAGAAAAGTGAAGGCAGATGAACTGGAGCAAAAGAAAATAGACCTGCAGCAATTACAGGAACATCACGAGTTTACCAAAGAACAAATCTTTCAAACACAAAGTGTGCTGGAGGGCTTGCGTAATGAACTGGCAGAAGAAAGCAGGAAACTTGACAGCAAGAAGAATGAACATGCTTTATTAAAAAGCCTGATTGATTCAATGGAAGGCTATCCTGAAAGTGTGAAGTTTTTGCACAAGAATGCAGGCTGGAATCATGAAGCGCCATTGCTGAGTGATGTGATTTATGTAAAGCCGGAGTACAGGGCTGCTGTTGAAAATGTATTAGAGCCTTATTTGAACTACTACGTTGTAAATAATTTACAGGAAGGTTTGCAGGCAGTGCATTTGCTGGATGAAAACAAAAAGGGAAAGGCTAACTTCTTCTTACTGGATAAGTTCGGTGACTTTAATGAAACGCATCAACCGGAAGGAACCATTCCTGCATTGAATGTGGTGGAAGTAGATGGTAAATATAGTTCGCTTGCCAAACATTTGCTGGGCAATGTTTTCATTGCAGAGAATGAAGATGCATTGACCAATAGCAACGGTGCAATTGTATTGGAGAAAACTGGTAAGTATGTAAAAGGAAAATATTCACTCACCGGTGGTAGTGTTGGTTTATTTGAAGGAAAGAAAATCGGCCGTGCTAAAAATTTAGAGAAGCTGGCGGAAGAAATTGCGGCACAGGAAATAGTGGTAAATGAATTGAAAGCTACCATACAGGCACGCCACAATGAAGTGATTGCTTACAACGAACAGTTGAAAGAAAATGCCATCAAGCAAACACAGCAGGACATCAATAACCTGACGAATCATGTTTTCAGTTTGCAAAACAAAGTAGAGAACCTCAATCATTTGGAACAAACCAGTGATCAGCGTTTAGAAGATTTGCAGGAACAATTATCCAACAATCATGATGCAATTGCCAGCACACGTGATGACCTGGAGAAGTTTAATACACAATTGGAAGAGCTGAGTGATAAGATGCAATTGATAGAGCAGGACTACAGTGCTGCTGAACAGGAATACAATTTTGCAACCGCTACTTATAACGATAGCAACCTGCAGTTTACCAAACAGCAAAGCAAGGTAACTGCATTAAAGCAGGAGTTTGAATTCAAGAGCAGGCAGCTGGAAGATTTAAAAACACAAATTGAAAACAGCAATCTTCAATTAACAGAAGCTGCTGCCAGTATAACAGAAACCGCTACTGCATTGGCTGCGTTGGAAACACTGGTAATAAGCTTATTGCAAAATAAAGATGAGGAAGAAAGAAAACTGAATGAAGCAGACCAGGCTTATTACAACTTAAGAAATGCTTTAGCAGAAAAAGAAAGTGAACTGCGTCATAAGCAAAAATCAAAAGAAGGCATTGATACTTTACTGAATGAAATCAAAGACAGGTTAACTGAGTTAAAGCTGCAGTTAGCAGGTATG
>CAZDHQ010000254.1:0-6529 GCA_964505135.1 uncultured Ferruginibacter sp. | reverse complement strand
GAAGAATTACCTGAAAAAGTGGTAGCACTTCCGCTGGACAAAACAGTACATAAAAATGCTATTTACTGCACCAGCGTGTTTGCCCGTGCCATTAATGATTTAAGTGCTGGTAAAAGTATCAAAGAAGCAGGTGATGATTCCGTATCCATTCATGTAAAAAATGCCCTAAGACCCATGCTGGGTAATAACTGGATTGAAGGACAGATTATTTTTATTGACAATTTTGAAAACGTAATTGTAAACATTACCAAAGAAGAATTTGAAGCACAACGCAAAGGAAGAAGTTTTAAAATTGTATTTAAAAGAGACGAAGTGATAGACCGGATCAGTGCTACCTATGCTGATGTTCCGGAAGGAGAAAAACTGGCCATCTTTAATTCTGCTTCTTATCTTGAGATTGCCATTAATAAAGGGAATGCAGCAGGTCTCTTTGGATTGCAGGGTTTTTCCGAAAAACAAGTGCAGCATCAGAACCAATATGTAAATAACCGGCTGTTTTATCAAACAGTAAAGGTGTATTTTGAATAAATATTAAAGATTAAGAATCGCTACCAAAACCTGCCTTTGACATTTGTAAAAAATATATCGTCCACCACCGACCTGGCAGACAAAGAACTTATTGATGCCTTTAAAGAAACAGGTGATGCCAGCTATGTGAGCACGCTATATCAGCGTTATATGGATCTTGTATTTGGTGTTTGTCTTAAATACCTGAAAGATGCCGAAAAAAGCAAGGATGCGGTAATGGATATTTATGAAGAGCTCAATAAAAAGTTAAAGATCCACGAAGTAGATAATTTTAAGGGCTGGTTGCACGTGCTGGCCCGCAATCATTGCCTCATGCAGTTGAGAAGCCCCCGCAATTTAAAAACCACAGAGTTTAACACAGAAATTATGCAATCCGGGCAAATTACTCATCTGGAAAATGAGGCGTTGGAAAAAGAAGAAAATTTCAGGAAATTAGAGGAATGTATGGAGCAATTGACTATAGAGCAGCAGGAAAGCATCAAGCTTTTCTACCTTGAAAAAAAATGTTACAACGAAATTGCAACTATTACCGGCTATGAATGGAATAAAGTAAGAAGCTATATTCAAAACGGAAAGCGAAATTTAAAAATTTGTATAGAGGAGAAAGGAAATCCATAATGTCAACCAATCATCAACATATCATTTACAGCGCCCGGGATATTAAGCGATATCTTGAAGGTAATATGAGCAGTGATGAAATGCATGCAATAGAAAAAGCTGCATTGGATGATCCATTGCTGGCAGAAGCTATTGAAGGATATGCAGATGCAGCGGAGGAAGATTGGAACAGCATTTTAGCAGAGCTGAAAACTAAAGTGTCAGTAAAGGAAAACTCACCGGTAATTGATATAAAAAGTGCAAATAATTTTAGATGGTGGAAAGCTGCAGCTGCAGTACTGCTGCTAGGAGCAACAGGTACTATTGCTTATGTGATGAATGCAAAGAAGGAAAACCAGGCTGTTACTAAAACAGAAAATTTACCTGTATTGGATTCGTCTGTTGTTGCAAAAATTAAGGCAGACAGTGTGGATGAGAAAACCGTGGCAGTTAATGATGCCTCTAAAGCACAATCACTGCAGCTTTCAACTGAAACAGAAAGCAGCAGAGGAAGTGGTTTGGTAAGTGATAAAACCTACAATAATTCAAAGCAGGGCGATCTTATTTACCAGCCAAACTTTACACCTGCCGAAACTGAGAAAGCACATGACGGAGTAGATGATCGAAGTAAAAAAAATGAAGAAGACCATAATAATCTATCAATTCAAAATACGGCACCGGCACCTTCTGCTTCAAATAATTCAACCGCTGAAGTAGCAAATAGTGTATTTGAACAAAACAAAGCAGCAAGTACCGAACCTTCCGTACTTGCCCATAAAAAGCAAGCAGATGCATCTAACAATTTAATCAAACAACAGTACCAATTGAAAGGAAGTGTGCTTAACCAAAAAGGCGAGCCTGTTTCATTTGCTGGCCTGAAATTATCTTCCCCTACAAAACAATTTATTACTGCAGATGCTAAAGGATATTTCAACATCACCTCTGCCGACAGTGCGGTAAGTGTAGAAATAGCCGCAGCAGGATATACACCCGGCAGGTTTAAACTGAATGCTGGCACTAATAATGGCGTCGTACTGCAACAATCCAATGCTGCATTAAATGAAGTAACCATCAGCTCGAATGTTCCAAAAGAGAAATTGGCTAAAAAAAGAATTAGCACAGTAGACGAAGAGTTAGAAGAAACAGCCGAACCAACCGGAGGATGGGACTCTTATAATGAGTACCTTGACAATAATGTTCATCTGCCGGGCAACAACCAAAATGTTCACGGCACTGTGGAAGCCATTGTGAAAGTAAACCGCAAAGGCGAAGTAGCAGATGTAAAAATTACCCAGTCCTTAAATGCAGAATGCGATAAAGAAGCTGTAAGAGTGATTAAATCTGGCCCGGGCTGGAAAGTTAAATCTGGGAAGAAAGGTTACAGCAAGGTAAAAGTCCGCTTTCAGCAACAAGATTAATTTTCTTCTTTCATTCTTTCAAACGCACAATTCAACCTGATGAAAAAAATATTCTTTTCATTCATTCTTCTGTTATCGCTTCATTCTTTTGCACAGGTTAACCTGCCTGCACCTTCACCTACTCAAACCATCAAACAGGATTTTGGCCTGGGCAGCATTGAAGTAATTTATTCAAGACCCAGCGCTAAAGGCCGAAGGGTATTTGGAGATCTTGTTCAAAATGGAAAACTATGGAGAACAGGTGCTAATGAAGCCACTAAAATTAAATTCTCAGACGCTGTGGAAATAGGAGGAAAAAAAATTGATTCGGGCACCTATGTTTTATACTCTATACCAAATGAAGAAAACTGGGAAATTATTTTGAATAAAGGCGTAAACAATTGGGGCGTGGATGGTTATAATGAAAATAAAGATGTCACACGTTTTAAAATTGTTCCTGAAAAAATCAAAAATAATATTGAGACTTTTACAATGCAGTTTGAAGACGTAAAAGCTGAAACATGTAAACTTCAATTGCTGTGGGCGAATAAACTGGTATCCATACCAATTGCAACGGATATTAAAAGCAAGATAAGAACCCAGATAGAAACTGCCATGCAAACGGATAAAAAACCATTTTGGCAGGCAGCGCAATTCTATTATGAATACGAGAAAAACCTGCCAAAAGCGCTTGACAATGTAAGCAAGGCAGTTAATGAAAACCCCAAGGCATACTGGATTTTTTTATATAAGGCCAGGATCCAAAAAGATTTAGGGGATATAAAAGGAGCACAAGCTACATCCGCCATTTCACTTGATTTGGCTAAAGAAGCCGGCAACGAAGACTATGTAAAAATGAACCAGAAACTTCAAAAAGAATTAAAAGGAGAAAATTAATAATCTGCTATTAACAGGCTGCCTTTATTTAATTTTTACAAACATCGAGTTGATTCAAACAACTATATCAAAAAAGGCATAATGATATAGGATTTCCCTGGGGGTCAACATCAAAATAAAAAACCTGTCAAAATAATTTGACAGGTCAAATAATATTATAAGCCATAAAATCAGGCGATTCTATTCTTACTTTGCTAAGGCGTTTACCTTTTTAGCCAGCTTTCTTTTAAGGTTAGCAGCTTTATTTTTATGTATAGTTCCTCTATTAGCTAATTTATCAATCATAGATGCAACCAAAGGTAATTTCTCTCCGGCAGCAGCTTTATCCTCAATAGCTCTTAAATCACGAATCGCATTACGGGTAGTTTTACCATAATAACGATTACGCTCGTTACGCTTACGGCTTTGACGAACATCTTTTTTTGTTGCTGAATGATTTGCCATTATTCAATAATTTAGGGCTGCAAAGATAGGGGGATTGAGCCATAAATACACATTCTATCAAAAGGAATTTTAAAAATTCTTACAAAGAATTGGCCATCCGTAGTAAATCGCCGCAATTTAGATTAATAAAACAGGATGTGCCATTCATAATTTTCCATCGTTTAATGCGTTTCTGCGATAATTATTTTCAGCGCTGCAAAACAAAATCGCCTCCTGGTTTTTATTGTTAAAGCTGCAATAACTGCTTTCTTAAAAATTTAATAATCACCGATATTTGCAAAAAATTGCCATTTTAAACCCCTTTTTGAGATGAAGGACTTTCAATATATAACCAATTCCCATCCTGCGTATATAGAAAATCTGTATAACGATTACCTGAATAATCCTGCAAGCGTGGACGAAGAAATGCGTAAATTCTTTGATGGCTTTGACTTTGCCATGTCTTCCGGCTCTGTAGCCACCAACGGTGCTGCAAAAACGAACGCTAATGGTTCATCAGTCGATTGGATGAAGGAGATCCGGGCTTACAGGATGATACTTGGCTACCGCAACAAAGGACACCTGCTGGCAAAAACCAATCCCATCAGAAAACGTAAAGACCGTGGGGCCAATATAGAATTGGAGTTTTACGGCTTTACAGAAGCTGACCTGGATACTGTTTGCAACGCAGGCAACTTAATAGGCCTTGGGCCAACCACTTTAAGAAACATACAAGCCTACCTGGAAAAATGCTATGCATCCCATGTAGGCATTGAGTTTAAGTATATCAGCGATCAAAAAAAAGTGGACTTCTTAACCAACGCTATGGAAAAGGAGTTTCAAAAGCCGCTTGGTTTAGAAAAAAGAAAGCGCATTTTGGAGAAGCTAAATCAAGGCGTAATGTTTGAGAAGTTCCTTCACACCAAGTACATCGGCCAAAAACGTTTTTCACTGGAAGGAGGTGAAACTACCATACCGGCGCTTGATGCAATCATTAATACTGCTGCTCAACTGGATGTACATGAAGTGGTGATTGGCATGGCGCACAGGGGAAGACTGAATGTATTGGCCAACATCATGGGAAAAACCTATGAGCAAATATTCAGTGAATTTGAAGGCACTGCTAAGCTGGATCAAACCATGGGTAGTGGTGATGTTAAGTATCATATGGGCTATGGTAGTGAAGTAGAGACCCCTGAAGGCAAACAAATTCATTTAAAATTGATGCCTAATCCTTCTCACCTGGAAGCAGTAGATCCGGTAGTAGTGGGCTTTAGCCGGGCTAAGGCCGATATTCTTTATAACAGTGATTATGATAAAATACTTCCCATCTTGATTCATGGTGATGCATCCGTTGCAGGACAGGGTATCGTATATGAGGTGTTGCAGATGAGCAACCTGAAAGGTTATTATACCGGCGGCACCATCCATTTTGTTATCAATAACCAAATTGGTTTTACCACTGATTTTGATGATGCAAGAAGCGCTGATTATTGTACATCCTTAGCAGCAATGGTGCAGGCACCTGTATTACATGTAAATGGAGATGATGCAGAAGCGGTAGTTAAATGCGTTGAAATTGCTACCCGTTACAGGCAGGAGTTTAATTCGGATGTTTTTATTGACATGGTTTGCTACCGAAAGCATGGCCACAATGAAGGCGATGATCCTAAATTTACACAGCCTCAATTGTATGCATTAATTGACCAGCATCCTAATCCAAGAGAAGTATATACCAACTATTTACTAGAAAACGGTGAAGCCGATGCGAAAGAGTTAGCAAAGGAAATGGAAAAAAAGTTCTGGAGCGACTTACAGGAACGGCTAGACGATGTAAAACAAAATCCACTGCCCTATCACTACCAGGCGCCTGAGCTGGTATGGAAGAGTTTAAGAAAGGCAAATGAAAAAGACTTTGACCAATCACCTGTAACTGCCATTAATAGTAGCGATTTTGAAAAAGTTTTTAGGTCTATTATGAGATGGCCGAATGATTTTAAGCCATTGAAGAAAGTAGAAAAAATCATCCAGGACAAGATTAAACTATACAACGATGAAAAGAAAATAGACTGGGCTACGGCTGAGCTAATGGCTTACGGCACTTTATTACTGGATGGAAAGCAAGTAAGAATGAGCGGCCAGGATGTAAGACGGGGTACTTTCTCTCACCGCCATGCGGTATTGCAGGATGAAGTGACAAACAAAAGCTACAGCAGGCTAAGAAACATCGAAGGGGCAACCGGTCATTTTAGAATTTATAATTCATTACTGAGCGAATATGGTGTGCTTGGCTTTGAATATGGCTATGCATTGGCCAATCCTGATGCATTGGTGTTATGGGAAGCGCAATTTGGTGATTTTAGCAATGGTGCTCAGACCATGATTGACCAGTTTATCGCCGCCGGAGAGCAAAAATGGAACAGGATGAGCGGCATCACCATGTTGCTGCCACACGGGTATGAAGGACAGGGCCCTGAACACAGTAGCGCAAGATTAGAACGTTACCTGCAGCTATGTGCTGAACTGAATATGGTGGTTACGAACATTACTACCGCGGCCAATTTTTTCCATGCGCTTCGCAGGCAAATAGCCTGGCCGTTTAGAAAGCCATTGATCAATTTTTCACCAAAAGCCAATCTTCGTCATCCAGGTAGCTACAGCCATGAGAATGAATTTCAAAATGGCAC
>CAZDHQ010000253.1:0-6533 GCA_964505135.1 uncultured Ferruginibacter sp. | reverse complement strand
GCCGAAGAGCTTTTTAAATTTCTCCGGCGTAAGCGTTCTTTTAATTTCATTCTGCCTGCTGCCGGGGAAATACTTGGAAAGAAAAGAAGAATAGTTCAGCCTGAAATAATCATCTACAAACTGCAGTGCATCATTGTAGTTACGGATCATTCTTTTTGCATACTCGCCCACAATATGTATCTGCTGTACTTTTTGCTGGTAAAACTGTTTTAGTTTTTCGTAATCGTTTTCCTTGTATTGGATGCGGTTGTTTTTCTCCAGCCTGTTAATGGTAAGCCTGTTGTAACTAACCAAAAAGCCGCCTTCAATGGTAATAGCGCCTATTCTTGATAAATAAAATAAACTGTCTTCAATATCGTCAATACCTGCCTTGATGGTAAACATGCCCTGCTCACTTTCCACTACTTCTTTTAATTCGTTCACAGAAAATTCGACCAGCACATCTTCCCTGGTATCGTCCCCGGCAATGTCGGTTGACTTTTTATAGAGGTACTCTGTAATAAGCCTTGCCAGCAGGTGGCGGGTTTCCTGTTTTTCTTTAAAAGCATTTTTATCAATCAATAAAGCAATGCGGAGGTGGTTGCCGGCATACTCCATTGTTTGCCTCCTGATCCAGTTCTTGATGGCCCAAAAGTTAATGATGGTTTTGAGCTTGTTAACCGTAACATCTTTTAGTCCACCCTGCAGGCAGTTTTCAATCAACTCTTTCAAATGATAAGTAGCTTCACCATCCTGCAAACAATTCAATAACTGTTCTTCCAGCTTTCTGAAACTATCTGTAATAGACAAGGATCTGTTTACCGATTCTGCTTTCTTAATAAAAGCATTCAGGTCTTTTGCATCAGCCAATATTTTTTCTTCCCTCATCAATTGCACCACACGGATCACTTCGCCTCTTACAATGCCCAATTGATCTGAAATATAGTCTACCCTTGACTCTGCTATTTCTTCTGTTGAGAGTCTTTTGCTTTTGCTGGAAAATAATTTTTTAATGATCCGTATTGCTTTTACTTTTTCCTCCGGGGTAAACTTAGCAGACGCATTGATTTTGTCAATGGCTTCCTGTGCGTTTTGGCTGAGAATACTGCTGGCAAAAAGCCTGGGATTGTTTTGTCCACGTTTTATATACTGGGCATCTTCCAGTGCGGCAATAGCCGTATGTACCCTTGTTTCTATTTCTTTAATACTATCGTCCCACCCTGCCTTTCTTGCTATCTCCAGTGCTGAGTTGGAAACACTGTCTTTTGTTTTGGTCAATTCTTTAATCGCCTTCCATACCTGGTTGATCTCCTTGCTGCTGATCTTTGTTTGATTCAGCAGGATAAAATGTTTGTCCAGGTCTTCTTCATTAAACAGCACAAAGCAATCTGCGTTGATCGTTTCATCTCTTCCGGCCCTGCCGGCTTCCTGCACATAGTTCTCCAACGAGTCAGAGATATCATAATGTATTACCGAACCCACATCACTTTTATCCACGCCCATACCAAATGCAGAAGTGGCTACCATGATATTTACTTCACCGGTCATAAATGCATCCTGGTTGATTTGCTTTTCTTCCTTATCCATTTTGCCATGGTAAGGCTTTGCAGCAAAGCCATCTTCATTTAATTTCTTTGCCAGTTGATTAGCTCTTTTGGTACGGGATACATATACAATGGTGGGGCAGTTGTTGGCTTCAATGATGGCTCTTAGCTGGTTGTATTTATCATCGTCACCTTCTTTATGATAAACACGGTAATGCAGGTTGGTTCTGGATGCATTGGCGCTGAATATTTCCAGTGTATGATTGAGCTTCTCCTTAAAGTAATCGCTGATATCTTCTATCACTTTTTGTTTTGCCGTGGCGGTAAAGCAGGAAACAGGAATGGGATATTCCAGGTTTTTCTTTTCCTGCAGGTTTTTTATAAAATCGCCAATGTATAAATAGTCAACCCTGAAGTCCTGCCCCCATGCAGAAAAGCAATGAGCTTCATCAATTACAAACCGGGCAATTTTTCTTTTTAATAAGAGCCGTTCAATGGTAACTGACCTGAGCGATTCAGGTGAAATGTATAAGATGCTGGCAAAGCCGTTTTCAATTCTTTCAATGGCTTTGCTTTTTTCAATAGGATCGAGCAGGCCATTGATGGCAACCGCTTCGGTGATATTTTTCTTTTCTAAATTATCCACCTGGTCTTTCATTAAAGACTGCAGCGGAGAAATCACTACTGTTAATGCTTTTGCATTTTCACCACTCATCAATGCAGGCACTTGAAACGTAATCGACTTACCACCACCAGTAGGAAACACCGCCAAAATTGATTTGCCTTCCACAGCAGCCTTCACCGCTTTTTCCTGTAATGGCTCACCACCGTACATCCTGAATTGGAAGAAACCAAAATGCTTTTGCAAAGCGGTATAGGGATTCAATGCCTGCCTGCAATAGTCACAGCCGGTAATACAGGGGCTGTTGGTCATCAGGAAAAATAAGCGCTCTACTTCGGGATAATTTCTCAGCACCCATGGTGGTGTAATAGAACTGCGATCATTACAGTTTAACAACGCTAATGCGTATGCGAATGGCACTGGCGATGTTTGTACAAAAGAAGCGATATCACTTTTGTCGCAGATTTTATTGGCAAATCTTTTTTTGATTAGTTCAATGGTGCGGCCTTCACTCACGGCAGGCGCATATTGCAGGTACCTAAAGAAATTATTAAAGCTATTGGCTTTATGCAGCAGGGTATAGAGTATTTCTTTTAGTTGTTCATCCAGTTTTTGAAAAGCTGCTACTTCATCATCAAATAAATTGCGGGCTTTGATGGAGTCATTCACCGGGTTGTTCCTTTCTTCCACTTGCAGTTTATCATCTTTCAATAAATGATGATAGGGTTGTTTAGGAAAGAGTAAAGGGGATAACAATAAAGTATCTATTGTTTTATCTATTCCCCAATCTGTTATGCCAAGATGTTTTTGTAAAAAGGGAAGATCATGCTGCAGGATATTATGACCGCAAATAAAATCGGCTTGCTCAATAAACTTCGCAAATTCACCAGCATTGTTTTTATGGAAGGTGGCGCCATTTGGCAGTACACATCCAATATCATTAAGGGCGATTCCTTGCCGGTCTGTTTCAATATCAAAAAAGGCAATACGGCTCATGTTTGCAGATCATGGCTGGTTTGGTTGATTGAATGTAGGGGATATTTTGGGGATGGCAAAAAAGAAGGATGAGATAGGAGACTGATTAGCGCTGTCAACTAGCATATATAAAAATCAACTTCTTCCTGCCCACGTCTCCCCTCAATAACAAGCCACACTAAAAAAATGAAAAGCTTCCGAGCAACGTCTCTTGCATAGCCTTAAGCGTTGGCCAAGGACGTTGTGGCTATCGCTAAAAGCAGCCTGAGTAACAACTCCAATTCTATTGGGAGCAAAGTTTTTTAGCTGCAAAAAGATATTATTAAACCCCTTGCCCCTGCCCGTGTATCGTGGATACATACATTATCTCTGAGTCAATAGGAATAAAATCTTCCAGCTTTGATTCCGTTAAAAAAGTATGCCAGTTCCAGCTTTGCGTAGTTTGTAAAGAGCTGTCCTGAGCTTCCTAACTTAAGACCATCAACACCTTAACAGCACGACAAGTACTTCCATTTCTTAGGGCAAGTCCTGTTTTCAGTGCATTTCCTTAATTCAATATGCAGGTGTTAAAGTCTGTACCGGCTATAATTTTATTATTTTTTGTATGCTATATTTTGCCCCCTGCCTTATTTCCGCAATATACATTCCCCTATGTAGCGTTTCTCCAAAAAAGGTATTCTTATCTTTTAAGGTTTCGGTTTGAAAAACTATTCGCCTGCTAAGATCAAATATCCTGATTTGTATTTTTTCAAAAGACGATGTATGAACCTGCAGGTTAAAGTAGTGATTACTTGGGTTTGGAATGATAGAGCAGTCAAGTTGTTCTGCAGAGCCAATATTATAATCGAATCCATTGTAACACTTACTAACTTTTACAGTTGTTTTTTTCTCAGTTATATTTCCTGCTTTATCTTTTGCAAAAACAGTAATACAGTAAACCCGTTCTTGATTTGATCTGGATTTCTCTGACCTTAACAGCAAATGATGATTGTCAATTATTTTCCAGTCTGGCTCCGTATTACAGCTTTTGTCGTTACTGCTTACAGATAACCATGAATAGACAGCTTCACAATTGTCAGTTAGGGTATAATGAACTGTAATGAGCTCCATTTTATGATTAGGAGGCCATAATAACTGGGGAGATGCGCTGAGCTTATCGATACTGGGTTTTAAAGTATCCAAAACCGTTACCGTTGCGGTTTTCGAAATAGTGTCGCCCCAGTTATTAGCTATAGTCAGTTTTATTTTATTATCTCCAATGTTACTGCAATTAAAGGTATCCCGATCTAAAGAAAAGCTTACCCTATCACAAAATGTTTGTGTTCCGTAACCTACTTCCCTTGCATTTACAGTAGCCACACCGTTTGAATCCAGGTATGCAACCACATCGTTTGTGAAAATTATTGGTTTTGGATCAATAACAATATCAGTGCCGTTATCACTTCCTACCTTTACAGGGTTAGAAGAAATAACCCTAACACGGTACCTGGTTCCTGGTTTTGTATCAGCAGGTATAGGTCCATAAATTGATCCGCTTAGCCTCGTTTTAATAGTGCCGATATTTACAGCATGTTCAAAACTTCCATTTGTGTCACTAAGCTGGGCTGTAAAAATGTTATTATCACTAAATCTCCCGGTAATACCATATTCAAAATGATACGTTACCCCACTGCAGAGAAACCCGGTAACTGGCTTGGTATTAATGGAAGTATCAACAATATCATTTGGTGTAAAACGCCAGATATCATTTAAAAGGTAAGAAGTATGAATGTCAGAACCTGTACCAAGATAAGCAGATCTTCCGATTGTAAATGCGATAGCGCATATCCGCCTTACACCTGTAAAATCTGCTCTCCTTATCCATTCATCATAAACTGGATTGTAACTCCAAAATTCATTCATTACAGTTTCACTACCCGTACCTATAAACCCTTTATTTCCTAAAACAAAACCAACTGCATCACCTGTTTGCGCTGGAAATGTACTCTTTTGCAGCCAGCCATCAATCAATGGATCATACATCCAAAAATCATACATAAAGTGATACCCGTAGGGCACCCTTGTTAAGTAAGTTCCTGTGCCAAGATACCCCTTGCCGTTAATGCTAAATGCCACCGCACTTGATCTTCCTTGGCCACCGAAGTTGCTTTTTTGAGTCCACTTATCTGCAGTAGGATCGTACTCCCAAAAATCTGTTCCAAAGCTACCATCTGCCAGGCTGCCGGTGCCCACATAAGCTTTTTCTGCAATGGTAAAAGCGACAGCATCCTCTCTGGCTAATCCAGGAAAATCCGCTTTTTTAGTCCATTTGTTTTCACTAGGATTATATTCCCAAAAATCATTAAGATAGTATTGCCCGGAACCCAGGCCAACATATGCCTTATTGTTTACAACAAAAGCTACTGCACGGCTTCTGGCTTCGCCAATAAAATCAGCCTTTCTGCTCCAGGCATTTGATAAGGTGTCATATTCCCATAAATCATTTAGGAAACCTTTACTATAGTTGTATCCACCGCATATGTACCCTTTACCATTGATAGCGAAACTAACTGCATTAAAACGACCGTCTGCAGGTAAATTGCTTTGTTGTTGCCAGAGATCATTTTGTCCAAAAGTTGGTTTGGCAATAATTGAAAAAAGCAACATCATGCAGCTCCATTTCACCTTTTTCATTTTTAAGCTGAAGCTTGAACACGTATTTTTCATGACCGAGCATTTTAGTTTGTAATCTGTTATTTTATCGATGACTGGCAACTAAAATAAGTCGGGTAAGCAATGATAACAATGATTACAAACAGGCAATTTGTAGACTGCAATCATTAAGTGTAACTGTATATAAGCACCCACCACCAGCCGCAGGCCTTCAAATAAATGGCGAGGAATTCCCGTTTTTGGTGCAGGTCCACCAACCCCTTGGCCTTGTGTATCGTGGATATATACATCACCTCTAAGTTAATGGGAATAAAATCTTCCAGCTTTGATTCCGTTAAAAAAGGATTCCAGTCACTCTTGTATTTCAGTGAAGGTTTTTTGCCAAAACAACCACTGGGAGTAGCTGCACCTGCCTCACGGGAATCCAGTACATTACCAATTGTCTTTAAGACTCCAGCGCATGTCTGCCGGACTTCACTAATAAGCCGCTATACATTCACCCATGTCTGTCGCATCCCTTCCATTGTTTGCAATACCTATTGCTTTGTTTCAGGTATGGGCTGCTTTTTTTGAAATACAAAGCCTGTTGTTCGCCTCTTTTTACTCAATATTCCGGAGGAGGTTATTTTTGTTTGCCGCATTTGCGCTGTTGCAGGCTGTACTTTTATCTTTTTCTGCCGGGCAAATGGACTTTCCCGGCCCTCGCCAGCCAGGTTTTTTGTTGTTTTTTGTATTCATTTGTTGTCACCTGTATTCAGCCC
>CAZDHQ010000252.1:0-6534 GCA_964505135.1 uncultured Ferruginibacter sp. | reverse complement strand
AGGAAATTACGCCTTCTCCATCCCGAAATTCAGCACAAAAAACTACCAAACAATAACAGTGGAAGATAGTCTTAGAAACAGTCTATTAAATGTTTGTAAACTACTGGAAAAGCATAAGGTTAATTATATGCTTATAGGAGGGACTGCCGTTGCTTTAAATGGTTACTACAGGCATTCGATGAATATTTCTGGTGAGTTAACAGAGAAGCCTGATATTGACGTTTGGTATAGTCCTACTTATGATAATTATTTCAACATTTTGAAAGTAATGGAAGAATTAGGGCAAGATATTTCGGAGTTTAAAAATGAACAGGCGCCGAATCCTAAAAAATCATTTTTCAAATTGGATTTTGATGGCTTTACACTTGACTTGCTTCCGGAAATAAAAGCTACCATAAAATTTGCGGAAGCAAACAAGAGAAAAGAAACAGTTGAATTGAATGGAGTAAATATACATTTCATGAACTACCTAGACCTTATCCAGGACAAAACAGCCACTGCACGAGTAAAAGATCTGAACGATATAGAGCAATTAAAAAAGATTAAAGGAAAGAAATAAGCAACGATACAGTTTAGCGCAAGACACCATTTTGTTCTCAATTCCCCGCATCAATAAAAGTTGCCCATAGATATACGTTTGAACGGAGCGTCGCAACTATCGTTGCTCAACGAACAACTGCCCGTCCCAAAACAATCAACACGACTCCACCTCTTTTACAAAATAATTCTACCTTCAATGCTCTTATAAAATCATCCAAATGAAATTGAAAAGAACGGATTTTTTAAAACTCTCTGCTTTGTCGGCTGCTGCTTTTATTCCTGGCGTGAGTGCCTATGCCAACAAAAAAAATGCAATCAATACTGCTGATAAACTACCATCGCTTACCGACGACGTAAAGCCGATCACTGTTGAAGAAAGAAAAGCAAGGATTACCAAAGCACAGCGCCTGATGACCGAACAAAAGATGGCCGCACTGGTGCTTGACAGCGGCACATCATTAAAATATTTTACCGGCCTTAGCTGGTGGCCAAGTGAAAGACCCATGGTGGCAATTATCCCGGCCAAAGGAGAAGTGAGCTATGTGTGCCCCGGCTTTGAAGAAGACAGGCTGAGAGAGTTGATCAGCATTGGCAACAAGGTATATGTATGGCAGGAAGATGAGAGCCCCTATGCACAAATGATTCGTGCATTTAAAGATGCCGGTTACCGATCTGGTAATATTGGTATGGAAGAAAGGGCTCGCTTTTTTATAATGGATGGCATGCGCAAAGAAAGTGGTGCCTACAATTTTGTAAGTGGCACACCGGTGACCATGCCCTGCCGTATGATTAAGTCTGCTGCAGAATTAGCACTGATGCAAAAAGCTGCTGATATCACGGTAGCTGCTATTAAACATGGCATTAGTCAATTGCGTGAAGGCATGACGCAGGATGAACTGGGTGATATCATTGCAAAAGCGCATGATGAATTGGGCGGCGCTGGTGGCGGCGGTTTGGTGTTATTTGGTGTGTCGTCTTCATTTCCGCATGGCAGTAAGCAACCACAAAAATTAAAGCAGGGTGATATTGTGTTAATGGACTGCGGCTGCAGTGTGCATGGCTATAGTTCTGACATTACCCGTACGGTGGTATTTGGTGAACCTTCTGCGAAGCAGTTAAAAATTTGGGAACTGGAAAAACAATCGCAGTTGGCCGGATTCAATGCAGCAAAAATTGGTGCAGCCTGTGAAGCAGTTGATTTTGCTGCAAGAAAAGTAATTACGGATGCTGGCTTTGGCCCTGGCTATAAACTGCCGGGATTGCCACACCGCACTGGTCATGGTATTGGCATGGATGGGCATGAGTGGGGCAATATGGTGAAAGGCAATAAACAAATCTTGCAACCGGGCATGTGTTTTAGCATTGAACCTACTATTGCATTGCCAAATGAGTTTGGTGTGAGGTTGGAAGATTGTGTGTATATGACGGAGGAAGGGGTGAAATCATTTTCGGTTTTTGCGAAGTCTATTTCAGAGCCGTTTTAAAGAGTGCAGCAATAAAATTCTAAAATAAAAAAAAAAGGAAAAAGAATTACAAAAGTTGAACGCTTTAGTAGATGCCGCAATTGAGTATGAACTTATCTATACGGCACCTGAAATTGTGTATGATGGTTTTGCTCCACTCAAAGAGCATTTTTTGCGTCAACAAAAATCGGCTGCAGCATATTTTGATGCAGGCAATCTTCCAGCACTAAAACGTTTGTTTCAACAACTGACGGCTAAATTGACATATATAGCAGACTTACAATTTGTGAAGTTTATTGAAGAGAAAAGTGGTTTTGAATTCAAACCGTTTGCAGGGCTGGAAGATGAGACTAACCGAATTTTAAATAATGGTAAAATCCAAAATGAAGAAGAAAAGAAATCCGCAGACCTTCAATTAGAAATATACAAACAGACAGATCCTGAATCAAAAAAAATTTCATTGTTACACGAGCTTATTATTGACTATTATGAAGCAGCACCTCCTAAAGAAAATAAGCCTACCTGGTCAAAAGAAATAAAAAGAGAAAAGGTTGGAGATCATTTTTTAGTAGACGTTGTATCAGGTACAGGACCTGAGCCGTTGATTTATGAAAGTGAAATGATTTGGTCTCCCGATGATAAACGCAGGCTTTCAATAACACGACAAAGCATTGATGGCAAAAGCGGTTACACATTGGTAGGCATAAACTTTACAAGAGCAAGTATCAATATATACCAGGTAGATGAACTTAACTCAAACATAAAGGCTAACTGGAAGGATAATAATACGGTTAGAATTCAAACACAGAGGAACATTAATGCAGTGGTTCAATATAAAACAGTGCAAAGCTTTGATGAAGTAATCAATATTGAGTATATAAATGAAAAGGGGTTGAGTTTGACAAAATAAAAAATACCGGCCAAATCAAAGCCGGTATTTTTTTATGATGATAGTATCGTTGGATATTAATAGTTCTTACTCAATTACCTTCACTTGCGGGTAAAAACTTTTGTTTTAATGTGGCTTTCTCAAACAAAGCCGCCCTATTGTTCCCAAAGGCTTGTTCACCAGCATTTCCTTCACCATGTAAGCCAGCTCCATGGTAGCGTCCGCCACCACCAATCCCGCCCATGCGGCCGCCTCTTCCTCTTCCACCAAAGCCTCCACCGCCGCCACTTTCTGCATGTTCATTTCTTTTTATACCATTCAGTTGTACTTCCAGCAGCACGTATTTTGAAAGATCTGCAACGGTATAGCCAGCTCCATAAAACTCTTTTAAAGGAATGGCAATTTCATAAGTAAGATTACCGGCTTCGTCCCAATTAATAGCACTGTTAATACCTGAGCTGTCATTAATGGGGATGATCCCATTTCTACCGGCAAATCCCTTTGTTTCCATCATGGTATTTTGTGCAAGAAAATCAATCTTCATATTTGCTTTGCGTAATTTTCTTTCCGTGCTGTCTTGCTCAGTATACTGCCTTACTGGTGATTGCTGTGGTGCCAGCGGAAAAAGAATGGATACATTTCTTTTATCACCAGTTTTCGCCTGCAGGCTAACCTTAACGCCTCCACGCAAAATTTTCTGCTGGTTTATTTCGTCATTTGTTTCAAAGCACAGGTATATATTTTTAGTATCATTTCCAAAAGCATAAAATAATTTGGTACCGGAATCGTAAAATCGCAAAGGCTTCTTCCATTCAGTTGGGTGTCCATCTACCGTTACCATACCTGGCATCCACGCAGCAACAGGCATATCATCCTGGGCTTTTAGCTTTTGAAATGCAATAAGGCATACAGCCGCAGTCAATAATTTATTCATTTTGCTTTTTTAACAAGTTCAAAACTACCAGTTAACAGCTACAGCCTTTATTAATGCATCGTTAATGACATTTTATTTGGCAATTCTATGCCGCTGGTATAATGCCTTATTTCAAAGTACTCCTTCCCCAAACTGTAGAACCGGGAGCTGGTCTGTTATTTGTTTTATCCTCCATAAAGCAACCAGTACCAATCTATGCCCGGATTATGCCTGGGGCAAGCATGGAGTAAAGGGATTTTTTCCTGGTTTGAATAAAGCTTTTTAATAGAGTAAACCTATTTGTTACTGATCGGCTTTCTTCTTCCCAAACAATGCTGTAATCTGTTTCCAAAAAAATGCCACCAGTGGAATCAGAATCAACACCAGCAATTTCTCGGGGTTTTCATACAGCCAGCTATAGACTGAGCGAAAAATGCCGGGATCTAAATTGATATTGATAGGAATAGTTTTTACCTGGAATGCTTCCCTGCTGCCATCGGGTTTTTCTGCAATTACTTTTAGTATAAGCGTAGCCGTTGTTTTATTGGTTTTTGGGGTGATAGCCCATGTCCAAAAATTACCGGAAACGCTATCAATTTTTTGCCGGCTGTTTTCATGTATTTGCCGGATAATAAAATTGCTGTCTGCATCTATCAATGTAACATCAGAATATTTATAGAGAATAAGATTTTGTGTAAAGATGCTGGCAGTATCATTCTTACGTTTAGCCACTACATCACTGTTTACTTCTTTTAATGTATCAATAACCCTGTTAGCAGGATTTGCAATAGAGATATAGGCATTGATATTACGGGTTTCATGTTGCCGCATGGCTTTGAAATAAGAATAGCCTAATATGCCGTATTTCTTCTGAAGCTCATTCTCCGGCAATCTTGGCCCTGCTGTATCCACGCTCACGGCAGTATCAACTTTTGCCGTAACGGCGCTATCAACTGCATTGGTGGAAGGTTCATACTTTTCTTCAGCGTTATTGCAGGCATTGAATACAATGGCCGATAACAAAACAAAAAATAAATTTCTCATTGCTACCTGTTTAATAGGGATTTCTACCCCGTTTATAAATTAGTTGAGGTAACAGGTAAGCAAATAATATGGAGAAGTCTACTCTACTCCACTCCCCTCACATTCATCTCCAGCGTATACACCGCTTCTGAAGCAGTAATAAAAAGCAGGTCTTTATTTTTTCCGCCAAAACAAATATTGGCTGTCCATTTTTCAGGCACATCAATATGGGCAATTTGATTGCCTGCTGCATTGAAAACAGTTACACCATTACCGGTAATGTACAGGTTTCCTTTTTCATCCAGCGTCATTCCATCCGATGCCTGTTCAATAAAAATGCTTCTGTTGGTTAAGCTGCCATCATTATTGATACTGTAGCGGTAGGTTTTGCCTACACCAAAATCTGCCACATACAAATACTTGCCATCCGGTGTGCCCACGATTCCATTGGGTTGTTTTAATAAAGTGTCAGCCAATACGGGTGCAGCCTTTTCATTTTTCATGTAGTACAGGAAACAGCCGCCCAGTGCAGCATCCGGTTCTTTTCTTGTCCAGTAGTCACGCTGGTAGTAAGGATCGGTAAAGTAGATAGCGCCATTGCTGTTTACCCAGCAATCGTTGGGGCCATTTAAAATATGGCCTTTATAATCCTTCACCAGCACCGTTACTTTTTTAGAAGGACTGATGCTGATTAATTGGTTGTGCTCATCCGCACAGGAAATTAAATTTCCCTTCTTATCAAAATAAGTTCCGTTTGACCTGCTGGTATTTTTCATAAACAATGTAAGCTTCCCATTTACATCATACTTCCAGATGGCATTGTTAGGCTGATCGGTGAAAAATACATTGCCATATTTATCGGTAGAAGCTCCTTCGGTAAAGGCAAATTGTTTGGCCACCAGTGTTAACACAGCGCCTTCTTTTACCAGGCCAGTGTCGGTAATACTGCCGCCGTGGGCAGATAAAATAAAAACGAAATGCAGCAAGAACAATCGACAGCAAGCGTAGATGATTTGTTTCATTGAAAACTATTGATATGAATGAGTTTGATTAGACTGTTCGGAAGCTAATATTTTCACCGTAACCCTAAGCTGTCCCAGGTGCCGCATGGTATGTTCAGCACCATGTACCAGCAGACCGATAACGGTAGATGGTAGTTGCTTTCTGCCAATTCCCCTGAATTGCGTAAGCGTTTTTTCATCCGTTGACGATAACTGGCTGATGGCTTTATCTACCTGCATGCGAAACCGGCCTACCAGGCTTTCTACTGTTAGTTCTGGCCTGAATGGAATGTCTTCTTCTTTCAAATGGCTTAGCTGTTCTTCGGTAAGCATTTCACCCCTGGCATAAGTAAACACACGATCTAATACACCACTCAGGTGCTGCAGGTGAAAAGCAGCAGAAGCTACGCCGGCAGGTCTTTTCCATAGAATGGCCTCACTTATCTCAAGCTCCATTTCTTCCAACTCTTCCCTTGCCTGCAGCAGTGCATGCGCCACGGGCTGCAGCAATGCCGGGATGCCTTCAATAGGTCCTCTTTGCCATACTTCCAATTGATTGGCCATGCGTTTTTTGTTTACAAGATATTCAATTTTAAATGCTGTATCCCTGCTGTAAGCGCATTATTTTTTTTCATGCAGATGAAGGGTAATAAAAATTTATTTAAACAGTCTGTAATAAGTTTTGCAAAGTGTTTTACTCTTTAC
>CAZDHQ010000251.1:0-6554 GCA_964505135.1 uncultured Ferruginibacter sp. | reverse complement strand
ATTGAGCATTGAAAATTGAGCATTGAACATTTGCCTTCATCCTCCCGCCTTCTTTCTTCCCGGCCACCATTTCCTGCATTCAGCCCCTGCCTCATCCAATTGACCATTGAAAATTGAGCATTGAACATTTGCCTTCATCCTCCCGTCTTCCTTCTTCCCGGCAATCATTTCCGCTTCCCGCCTTCCTTCTTCCCGGCAAACAAAAAAACGCTCCCCCATCGGGGAGCGCCAAAGAATACCAGTTTTCAAAACGGGCATTGCCATCTCATCTTCTATGGGTTTCCATCAGGAGATTTTTTACCTGGAGTCGGCCTTTGCTCTGCTGCTGTTGCCAGCGCTGTTCATCCTGTACTGCATCAGATATAATGCCGCATTGTGCAAAAGGATGATTAAAATGCAGTGACCATGTAAACGTTAACGATCTGTTGCAAATAGGATACGGTTAAGCACTGTCAAGGGTAAAGAGATAGTTGGAGAAGACAATGGGACGTGGCCTTAATGTAAGATTAATTAAGAAGTGTAGGAGTTAAAAAAGGTTTAGGTGAGGAGCCTGTTTGCGATATTGACTGCCTTGTAAGATAATCAGGTATCTATCTCCCCGGTTTCCAGTTTTGTAAATATTTCGTGAAGGCTGGTTTTTAATGAGGGCAATTCGTTTGTTATCACATTCCATACAAGTTGCAGATCAGTTCCAAAGTATACATGAATCAGCCTGTTGCGCATGCCTTTTATTAATTGCCAGGGAATATCATTGTAGGATGCTCTAACATCATCAGGTAACTTCGAAACAGCCTCGCCAATCACTTGTATGTTATAAAGACAGGCTTCGGTGACTAAAAAGCTGCCAGCAAACTCATCAAAAGAAAGACCTGCTGTATGTAATTGAATATGTTCAATGCAGCGAAGCATATCTTTAATCAACAGCGAAGGCTTACGCTCAGACATAGATAATATCTTTTTCTACAAAAGGTAAATACTCCGGTTTAATAGATCGGCTGGGTACCACATCTGTTTTTACACCAAACAATGCTTCTATTTCATCTGCCATGGCCACAAAGTTTAAGCCCATTGGGCCGGCAATATCTACAGCAATATCAATATCACTGTTTTCAGTAGCTTCTCCACGGGCATAAGAACCAAATACGCCAAGTCTTGCAACAGGATATTTCCTTTGGAGTTCAGGCTTGTGTTGCCTCAGGATTTGCAGTATGCCCTGTAATGTGTGCATGCTGCAAATTAAAGAAAATTTGAAAACAGCAGGCTTGAGAGCATTTCAATATTTAATCAGTGCTTCTCCGCACAATGGCTCAGTTACCGGCAAGTGTTAAAGATCAGTTTGTATAAACTTTTTATGATAGAAATTTATTATCATCACAAGGGTACGGCCTATCACATAATTATACCCTCAATTGTTTGGGTTTAGTTACATTCATGTTCAATTAAAACCGAACAGCATTTTATTTAACCCGTTTTAAAATGAATAACCCTGAACTGATTGAACAGGAATTTACACCGACACTTAATAATAAACTATTGTATGTGCTGCTTGCATTGATACAGCTTTCTTTTGCATTTATTTTTGGCTATGCAAGCGTGAAGAATGAAACAACATTTAAACTGGTTATAATACCTGTCTTTAGTTTTTTTTCTGTGTTGATGCTTTTAAAAGCCTTTAGTAGAAGATTGATTATTTCAGGTAACAGCATCACCCACATTTCTTTTTTTAGAAAGAAAGTATTATCAATTAATGCAATAAAGGGTTTCAGGCACAGACCAAGGTTTTTTACTTTGGTACCAACCAGCGCTGGCCTTCCATCCATTACAGTAGACTACAGTGATCTTACCCAATCAGACTATTTACTGCAATGGATAAAAAACAATTTTACCGACCTGGATGCCGTTGACGAGGCCGAAGAAAAACTGGCTTTTGAACAGGACAGCAGCGGCAATATGGATGCACAAAAAATGAAGCAATTGGAAAATGCTGAAATGGTGGCCAGTGTTTACAATGTAATTAGTGCCGTTACCCTTTTCATTGCATTGGTATCCCCCGGCACCATTACAGATGGCATCAAATTATTAATACCCATTGCCGGCTTAGTGATCATGTTGCTGAGCAGGAAGATGATCCGCTTTACGCCTGCCTGGGGCAAAAGCATTTATCCCTCCGTTGGTTTTGGCATACTGATGCCCTGTGTGCTCTTGTTTTTAAACATGGCCATCCATTATAACTGGCTTGACACAGGTAAATTGTTGATCTATTCCTGCCTGCTGGCAGTAGCTTTTGGCTGGTTTGTGTATAAGGTTGGCTGGAACAAACTGGTAATACCAACATGGACGCAGGTATTTTTTATAGTGCTGGTTGCTTTCTTCTTTGCACCCGGCGCTGTTGTCACCATCAACTGCGGTTTTGATACATCTAAAGAACAGGTTTATTACAGCAAAGTATTGGAGAAACATTTCACTTCCGGTGATGGGCCCAACTATCACCTTGTAATAGCGGCATGGCATGCAGGTGATAGCGGAAAAAAAATAAACGTAAATAACGGGCTTTATGCACAGGCAGCAGAAAATGAAACGATCGAAATAAAGGAACGAAACGGCCTGCTCGGTATTCATTGGTTTGTGGTAAATATGCCGGAGGATAATTTGATTAAGACAAAGCAATGACCTCATCCTAACTTTGCTGCTGCATGGCAGATGTACATACTAAAGAGCAGCGCAGCTATAATATGAGCCGCATACGCAGCACCAATACAAAGCCTGAAATGCTGGTGCGTAAGTTTTTGCATGCACATGGCTACCGATACAGGCTGCATGTAAAGAATCTGCCGGGCAAGCCTGATATTGTTTTACCAAAATACAAGACAGTAATTTTTGTGCATGGCTGTTTCTGGCATGGGCATGAAGGCTGTAAATATTATGTGGTCCCCAAAACAAAAACCGAATGGTGGTTAAATAAAATCAATACCAATATTGCCAACGATACAAAAGCCATTGCTGCATTAAAAAAAGCTGGCTGGAAAATTATCACCCTTTGGGAATGTGATCTGAAACCTGCAACTATTGGTTCCTCTTTTAGAAAAATTTTAAGAAGACTCTCCTGATTATTTACTGAAATAGTAAACGTGACTTAAAGGCAAATGTATAAGGACATTTTTTGCTCATCTTGTAGATTATTTAAATAATGATAAATAAAAAAACTTACTCTCTTTGTGAGGCAGTTGCTGATATCGCTTACATTGCTGCTGAAGAAAAATATGTAACTGAAGACAGTAGGGAAAAGATTTCTCAATTTATTGAGTGGGCCGTACATTTTGAATACATCCATAGAAACATTGAATGGGGCAACGATTTAGACTACATTCATTCAATCTATCAATTCACTATTTTTAAAATCTCTCAATGGCGTAATGGATAAAAAATAAAACCTGAACTGGTAAGATGTGAATCAAATAAAATAATCGCATCAATAGATTTGTTTGTAAGAGCTCAAAAATCACCTAGAATCTTTATTAAAAATTACTGACCGGTGATAGTGTAGGAAATCAGGTTGAGGAAAGAACCTGTTAGGCTTTTTAATTTCCTTTTCATGATAATCAAGAAAATACTTTTTCACAAATTCTTCTTTTGACTTTTTTAACATCGAATCAGAGAGTAGAACACGAAAGTCCTCTGTGACAGTAATTAGCCCCTTGTCAAAAGCTTTGTCATGTAGGGCGTTTAAGCATAAACCATTTTCAGGATTGGCAGCCTGGGATAAGTCTTTTGACCATGGTTTGATATGACTTGCAACAAGAAGTACAGGTATTTTCAATCCTGTAATGCAGCATTGATTTTGGTAGGAAAGCAGTACGGTTTTACGGAAGAAGGCTTGATTAACTCTTTGTTTGACCATTGCTAAACGCTCTTTACCTGATTTTGGTAAATCACCGGTTTCAATTTTACTAACCTGTTCAATCGGTATATTTTGTTTTTCAGCTATTATACTTTCAGCAGTAAACGCAAGCCTATTCCAATTGCCATAAAATTCATCCCATATCGGCTTTTCGGCTTTACTACCCTTACTCATCCCTTTAACACCCCTTTTCTGTAATGTGGGGTCGAGCCTTGCAAAGTTTACTAATTTAAAAGCGGCAGCTGAAGGAGTTCGGCCAACCAACTCAGCTAATTCGATTACCTCTGGTTTTGTATACCTTACTTTGCTGAAAGGAATTTTAGTACAATAGAAATATAGTGCGAGTATTAATTGTTCTTTTGACCAATCATTATTTGCCATCTTTTGCTGCTTTATATTCTTCTTTACCCTCTTTTATCTGAAAGGGCGTAATTCCAGTACGAAAAAAGTAGGAAGCAAACTTACCTAACACTTCATTTGTTAATTCATCGCTCAAGGAAATTTCTCTTTGATATGCATCAAGGATCTCTGATTTGGACTTCATCGAAAATTTCGACAGAGCAATTTTTCCACCTTTGTAAATAGGTGATACAGGTAAATATCTATCATATCCAGATACGGCAGGATCACCAGTTAAAAGACCTTCAACTTTGTCGGTCTTCATGCCTTGCGGTTCTGCACCGAGAATGAATGAGCAAACAAGATAATCATCACAACGAACCGCATTACAGCGAGGCATTAAGATAAAAATTCTTTCTTCTGTGTCTTTGTTCTTAAAAATATCTCCAGTCCAAATTTGTACCTTATTTATTCTTTGTACATAGTGTTCTGTAATACCCACATATTCTTCTTTGATATCGCCGTGATCGTCAACTTCCGGTGACAACAATTCTGTCATAAGTGATCTCACCGCTATTCTGGTAAAAACCCTTTTTACTCTATTGATATATTCTTCTGGAGAAGCTGTTTTTTTTATCAATTCAATTATGTTTGGAATATCATTACTTGTTTTAAACTGTTGGGTAAATGCTTTGTGTAGTTCAATATGAAGTTGAGTTTCTACCAAGCCATTCGGGCAAAAAATTTCTAAGAAACCTGAACTATGGAGCAAACTGATTTTATCGGCAACTGCTTTAAACCCATCTTTATTTCCTTTATCAATTTTTATTACTGTTCCATTATATTCAAAATCGTTATAGTTACTTAGGTAGCCGCTATAAATAAAAACCGGAACATTGAAGTTTTTGAACGTATTATTAATTGCGGTATTAAATGAAGACTTGGTGTGATCGGAGATTTCCTCATCTTTTTCTAAAAGATCAAAAACTATTGCTTTCAAATAATTTTTTCCTGCTTTAATTGCATCATTAAATTGCTCTACGTTACTACAACAAACATATTCTATTGGTAAACTCAACTGATCAAAGTAGTGTTTTGCAGTGTCCAAAACCTTCTCCTTTTCATTGTCAAGGTGGATTATTATAGCCTTATTCATTGGTTGTTTTTTTTGAAATTATAAAAGCAGGCCCATTCTCCCAGTTTTCGGCTTTTATTGTCCAATCATTCAGGCTTAAAATGCTTCTGGTGAATGCCAGTCCTAATCCTGTTGCAGTCTTTTCTTTCCTGTGCGTAACACCATACTCAAAAATTAATTCAATATCATCGTCCGGAATCTGCGCACTTGTATTGTATATTAACAACGCATTTGAGTCATTTACTGTAAAAGAAATTTTTCTTTCTGAATCACTTTGTTTTAACCAGTAAACTGCATTGTTAATTATGTTTAAAAAAGATATCCAAAAAGGATATTCTAAATCATGTAAAATAAGTTCCTGAGCAGAGCTAGTTATTTCAACTTTGATTTTGAATTCTTCGATATCCGTTTGAAATAGTCTGCAAACTTTCAAGAACGTTTCAACAGGACGGAAGTCTATTTTCCTTGATTTACCAATCGCAGGTTTTAATGATTCTCTTAATTGAACCAAAGTTTGTGCGGAGGAGGCGATAAATAAAAGATCCTTTTCTGTTGAAACTCTTATTGTCTCTGGTTCAATTTTGCTTTTCTTTAAATCAAGAGAGGCACGTGAAGTATTTAATTGATGTAAAGGCTGAGCCATTTCATGATATATTAGCTCGGCGCCTGTACCTAAGGTCGCTAACCTTTGGGAAAAAGTAAGTGATCCTTCAAGGTTGTCTAAAGCGGTCGTCACATCAACTAAAAACTTTTCGGATTCTTTTCTAATAGTTTTAACATCATTGTTCTTATTGATAATTTCACGGTATCGTTCTATATCGGGTCTTGAATGCTTGCTTTTTACGTTGTCGCCAAGGTTATGTTTTCTTCTATAACGATAACGACGGTCGCCAATATTTTTGAAAATTGACTTTAATACTGTCTTTACTTGGCCGAATGCTTTATTCTCATAAAATCCTTCCCGATTTGTTTTTTCCTTTAAACCATCATTTTGTGGGGAGTAAAAAAATACGTAACCTAAAATTTGATTTACACTTACATTGCCCCCTGGATCATCTACACGGATCTGCCCCAGACCTAACCAATCTTTATTTTCTTCGCCATAAGGTTTTACACCAAAACCGTTCTTTGAGATCCGAAGGCCAAGAAGTTTGTTAAGCAATACACGAGCTTGAGACACTT
>CAZDHQ010000250.1:0-6572 GCA_964505135.1 uncultured Ferruginibacter sp. | reverse complement strand
ATGGCTGCACCGTTAAAACCCAGTGCAGGAAAACCGAGATTGCCGAAAATGAGCAGGTAATCGAAAACAATATTTGTCGCCGCTTCTGCAATAAAACCTATCATCAAATAGCGACTATTTAATGAAGCTACCAGGAATGCGTTGCCCATTTGAAAGAGGTAAAGAAAAGGCAAACCAAAAATCCTGATCTTTAAAAACTCCATTTCCACAGGATAAGATGCCGGATCTGCTGCATTTTTTAAGATATGGGGGGCAATAAACCAGGTTATTAGAATGCCGGCAAGGGCAAACTGTAAACTGATACGAATGCCCTGCGATAAGATTGTTTTGAATGATGCAGTATCGTCACTGCCGGCATGCCTGGATAAAACGGATTGCACGCCATTATTTAAACCATGTCCCGCCACCGCAAAAATCAAATAAAACACACCAGTGATCCCTGCGTTACCCAATTCCGTCTTTCCTACCTGGCCCAGGAAAATACTATTGGTAAGCAGGTTAATTTGAGGGATCAGGATAGCTACCGTTATTGGCATAGCAATAGAAAGAATCTGCCGGTTGGTTACCTTCACTTTTAAATCTTTTATTGCTGCTGTACTTTCCATAAGTTTGCAAAAATATCTTATTTCATTTTGCTAAAGCACAGTCTTGAAACCAACATTTAAAATAGAAGCTGCCGAATTTGAAAGTCACCATAATCAATTATTGATACTAATTCATCCTGATATTATTACTTTATTAATTGTAAGTGAAGATGACCAATTGGTTTCAATACACAGTTATCATTTGCCCCAGGATGCAAGTGCGGAAACCACTGCAATCCATTTAAAACAGATTTTATCACAAGAAAATATTTTGAAATTAGAAGTTAGCAATACCAGCGTAATTTATGGTTATCCTTCAGCTATTTTGGCACCAGCAAAAGCAGTGAACGAAGATTCTCAAAAAATGATGCTGGAGATGATGCATGGAGAAATTGCCGATTCTGTTTTAAAAACAGATGATTTGGAAAAACAAGGCTATAAGACGGTTTATACAGTTCCTAAACAGGTAGACTCCGTAATTTCCTTCATTTTTTCAAATGATTGTCATAAACATCTCTATAGTCTACTGGCCGGATTAAGTGATTTGCCCGGAGACTGTATCTATTGCATTTTTGGGAGTAGTTATTTTACTGCAATGTTGCTTAAAGATGGCAAACTGCAGTTAATACAGACTTACCAATACAAAACACCAGAGGATGCATCTTACTATTTATTGCAATTGGTTCAATCTTACGATATGGATATCAATACTGTAAGAGTTTTACTAAATGGCATGATTAGTGCTGGATCAAATCTCTTTAATGGTATAAGTAAGTATTTTTTACAAATCGAATTTGCTGAATTACCAAATCAATTTCATTACCCTGCAACAGTTACAGAATACCCGTCTCACTATTTCAGCCATTTATTTTCACTTGTAAAATGCGTATCATAAGCGGCATATTTGGCGGCAGGAAGATAACACCGCCTGTTAGCATGCCTCATACAAGGCCTACCACAGATATTGCAAAAGAAGGACTTTTTAATATCCTTCAGAACAATCTTGAATTTGAAAATCTGAAAACACTTGATCTTTTCGGTGGTACAGGGTGTATCAGCTATGAACTGGCAAGCAGGGGAGTACCTAACCTTACCATTGTTGAAAAAGACAATGTCATGTATGATTTTATAAAGAAGACATCTGAACAAATTGGCATTGATGGTTTTAAATTGATAAAATCAGATGTTTTTAAATTCATTGATACCTGCACTGAGAAATTTGACGTCATTTTTGCTGGTCCTCCGTATTCGCTTGGAAATATTGATGATCTGCCACGTAAAATTTTTGAGAAGCAATTGTTGAATCCCAAAGGATGGTTTGTGCTGGAGCATACACCAAGGAATGACTACAAAAAATTTGCTCATTACAAAACTGAAAGAAACTATGGCACCACAGTATTTTCTATCTTTATAATGTAAAGTTTTGCCTGCTATGAAAAAGAAAGATATACGGCACTATTACAAGGAAAAACGGTGCCAGCTGTCTGCTTCCCAGATAGAAAAGATGAACGACCTGATGTTGATTCAATTTCAAAAATTGACTGTAGATATTCCTTCCACTATAATGACTTATGCTCCTCTGTCAAAATATAAAGAGTTTGATCCTCAGCTAATAACAGACTTTTGTTTTTTTAAAAATCCTGGTACAAAACTATTGTATCCAGTGATGGACCAGGTGGAGGGGAAGGAGCAGTTAATAGCAGTGATGGTACACGATGAAACCGTATTTGTACAAAATGAATACGGCGTTTTTGAACCGGAGGATGGCGAGGACATATCGCCGTCAGCCATTGATTTAGTAATTGTACCACTGCTTGGTTTTGACAGCAGGGGATACAGGGTAGGGTATGGCAAGGGCTATTATGACCGGCTGCTTACAGAGTGCCGGCCAGACTGTATCAAGATTGGCTTCAGTTACTTCGATCCTGTTGACCGTATTGAAGATATCAATCAACACGATATTCCGCTAGACTTTTGTATTACTCACCAAACCATTTATTCTTTTTAAAAATCCTACCGGTGGTATTGAAAAGCTTTCGCTACTTGTTAATTCCTTTTTCCTTTTTGTACTGGTTAATAATATGGTGCAGAAACTGGCTGTTTGATAAAGACATCCTTAAATCCGTTCCTTTCAATTTTCCTTTAATATGTGTAGGTAATTTGGCGGTAGGTGGCACCGGAAAAACGCCCATGGTAGAATACTTAATACGGTTACTGAAGAATGAATTTAAAGTAGCTACACTGAGTCGGGGCTATAAAAGAAAAACCAAAGGATTTGGCATTGCCGATGCCAATACTACTGCATTGGAAATTGGCGATGAACCGATGCAGTTCCACAAGAAATTTCCTGATATAACCGTGGCAGTTGGAGAGGAACGTTTGTTCGCCATTCCACAATTACTGCACGAAAAGCCGGAAACCAATGTTATTATTTTAGATGATGCATTTCAGCACCGGAGTGTGAAAGCAGGATTAAATATACTTCTTACTGAGTATAAGAATCTTTATACAAGGGATCTGCCTTTACCGGCTGGCGACCTTAGAGATATAAAATCAAGTGCTGCCAGGGCAGACTTTATCATTGTGACTAAATGCCCGCCTGGAATGACGATGAAAGAGAAAAAAGCCATGATAAGTGAATTAAGGCCTGCAGCATATCAACAGGTGTTTTTTACCACTATCCAGTATGGTAAGCCTTATCATCTATTTAATAAAAATGAAGCAGTGGTTTCCCAGGATACCAATATCTTATTAGTATGCGGCATTGCAAACCCGGCACCACTCAAAGAATATCTTGCTGCAAATTTTCAGAGTTATGAGATGCTGCGGTATGCTGATCATCATATTTTTCACAGCGACGACCTGGTAGAAATTAAACAGCAGTTTAAACAAATGAATGTCACTGATAAAATCATTTTAACCACAGAAAAGGATGGCGTTAGAATGAAAAAATTTGAACAGGAATTAGTTGACTTCCCATTGTATGTAATACCTATTCAGCACCAGTTTTTGTTTGGAGAGGCTGGGCAGTTTAATGAAAAGATTATCGGTTTTATCAGGCAACATCGGGTTAGCTAATAATCTCTAGGTATCTACTTATTATAGATTTTATCATTACAATTAATAATCTAAATTATTGGTAACTATTAATCTATGTCTATTATTTATATTTTAATTATCAGTATATATAATTTCTTGCATTTAAATTTCACTAAGATTATCTAAGTATCAATATAATAGTATTTTAAGTTATTTATCTCTATTTAAAATATAATTAAAAGAACAATTGTGATAAATATCACAACTACTCAAGCGTCGTATCTATTGCATTTGGTAAAAAAACACTGTAGATTAGTAACAGTCATTCACTTTTAAAATTACTGTTATGAACATCGTAGAAAAAATAGAGCATTGGGGAGATTTACATCATCCAAAATGGCTTGACATTATCCGTATTGTATTGGGTATTTTTCTATGCTACAAAGGGATTGATTTTTTACAGAATTCCGCACAGGTAGCCGGGGCTTTATCCACCAAAACTTCCTTTGGCAATTTTTCGGTAATTGTGCTTACGCATTATGTAGTGTTTGCTCATATTGTGGGTGGGGCATTAATGGTATTTGGTTTGTTTACCAGGTTCGCCTGCTTAATCCAGATTCCTATTTTGCTGGGAGCAATTATTTTTATCAACCTGGCAAGTGATGTGTTTAAGCCATATTCCGAATTATTTCTTTCTGTTATTGTTCTGCTTTTACTGTGTTATTTTTTGATTGCAGGTAATGGCCCATGGGCGTTTAAAGTGAAGGATAATGAAAAGCATCATGTATAAAGAAGAAAAACAAAGCCGGACTTCAAAATGTCCGGCTTTGCCTAAGTATTTAATCAGGGATAGATCAATTGGTTGGGTCTGCATTTGATACATCTATAAAATCTTCAATGGTATTGTCTTTTGTTCCTACTTTCAAATCATCAAGCCACCAAACACGCTGTTCAACAGCCAATGGCTTATCTGACTTTTTCCATCTCCATTTATAGATGCCAATTTTAGCATACCAGCTGGTTTCTCCCTTATTGTAGTTAGGGCCAGACCGATAGTAGAGCTTTTTACCGTTTCGCCAAACCTCCCAAAGCCCTGAATCATCTAAAGCAAAATTTACGTGAAAAGTCCAATGAACCCATTTGTTTGCATCAGGTGCTACAGCGCCTAAATCAGCTGATACTTTTACGCCTGCACTATCATAACCACCCGGAAAATAGAGCAGCTGCACCTGATAACGACCATTGTTGATCCATATCCCCATAGGCGGCGGACCAACAGCGGTACTACGGTGATGTGTTTGGAAAAACAACTCTGGGATAGGATCACTGATGGTGTAACTCGAATCAAGGTATATCCAAAAGTCGAACCATGCATAGTTCAGATTATCGGGGAATTTCAAATCAGTTCTTGGGCTTCCCTGACAATCCTTGTAATCGTACCTGCAAATAAATCTTGCAGATTTGCTACCGCTGTGTGCTCTTGTTTGATCCACCAGGGTATCGTTGGGAGGATTACAAAGACCGGCATCCTTAATAAAATAGTCTTGCCTGAAATCGCCGGTTTCCCAACCGGTGTAAAAGCCTTTGTCTTTTTTATGAAGCAAGCCTAAGGTTAACAATGGCGTAAACCAGAACAATCTTTTTAATCCAAGGAGTATAATTTTCATCAGAAGTATTTACTCTGAGCAGCAAATTGCTTTACCTGTTTTGCAATGATAATAAATAATTGTTGTTGGCAGTTTATATTCACCAAACCATAACAGTATATCCAGTGAATTTACTGGTTTATGCCTGCACAAACCGGTCTTTGGCCGACATTAATAACTAAATAAAAAAGTCCTATAATTAATATTATGTTAAACAGGCGCACAGGCTGCATTCCCTTGTATTTTTTTCTTTCCCCTCCCGCATGTGAGTATTAGATTATGGAGAAGATTAAATGCTAACTGTTTGCTTGAAAATGTTGGAAGATTAGTTACTAAAAAACCAATGCCCCCGCATTTCTGCAAGGGGCAATATTTTTTAATCAAAAATTTCAGATAACATCTATAGAACGCTAATGATTTTGTTTTATTGCAGCGTTAAATTTAAACTTTAGAAAACCGGTTAGCTTCTGGATAACCACCCCGCAATCTTAGCTATTAAATCATCTTCGTTAAATGGCTTTGAAAGAAAATCATCCATGCCCACTTCAAAACATTTTTCACTTTCTCCCTTGATGGCATTGGCGGTTAAGGCTATAATGGGTACAGTAGATTTCAACTGCTGGCGAATAATCTTGGTTGCTTCCAGTCCATCCATTTCGGGCATCTGCATATCCATCAGCACTAAATCAAAACTATTCTTTGCTACTGCTTCTACTGCTTCCAGTCCATTAACTGATTCTGTTAACAGAACGCCATAAGGCCTCAACGTAATTTTTGCAATAAGACGATTGGTTTGGTTATCCTCAACCAATAATATTTTTTTATCTTTCAAGATGGTACTATCGGTATCCATTACAGCTGCTGCTGGTAAATCAGCTGGCACCCCTTTTTCAAATGGAATGCTTAATATAAAAGTAGTACCCACATTTTTCTCACTTTCCACTTTTACATATCCTCCCATCAATTCTGTAAGCTGTTTTGTAATAGTCATACCAAGACCCGTTCCACCAAACTTTCGTGTTACAGATTTATCCTCCTGTGTAAAGCTTTGAAAAAGATTTTTCAGGAATTCTTCTGTCATCCCTACGCCATTGTCTGTTACTTTTATCTGTATACGTTGAATAGCTTTATCCTGCTCTAACAATTCACAGTCTATACACACGTTTCCTTTTTCCGAGAATTTAATTGCATTACTAAGCAGGTTGAATAAAATTTGTTTCAACCTGTAGGGATCACCATTTAGTACAGAAGTGATCTTATCATCAATCTTTGTTTTTATCAGTAAGCCTTTTTCGGAAGCCCT
>CAZDHQ010000249.1:0-6590 GCA_964505135.1 uncultured Ferruginibacter sp. | reverse complement strand
TTTTAGAAGGCAATATTGCGGTTGCAAAGTTTTCATTGGCTACTACGGAAACGTATAAAGACAGAAGCGGAAAGCTTATTTCACAGACCGAGTGGCACACCGTGGTGCTATGGCGTGGATTGGCCGAGTTAGCTCAGAAATATTTACATAAAGGAAGTCTTGTTTATATAGAAGGACGATTAAAAACCCGAAGCTGGGAAGACAAGGAAGGAAATAAAAAATTTGCAACAGAAATAGTAGGTGATAATTTGATAATGCTTGATAAAAGAAGTGATGGAAGCACAGGTATTAGTGGATCAGATGTACCAGACGATTTAGGTGATCCCGGCCACCCCGGTGTAGATGGCCCTGAGAGATTGCCATTTTAATTGTAATAAAACCGTTCCCCCAGGTAACAATATTTTTTACTAAAACACACAGTTTTGGATTATCATTCAGCCAATAATTTTATTAGCTGCTTCCATTTTACCCTGTTGGCAATTACGCCGGCGGCATCTGCGGTACTTATATTTTTAGCGCTGTTATTATTTACCATTTCTTTTTTGGTAGCAGGCTCAGAGGTGGCGTTCTTTTCGCTTACCTATAAGGACATCAATATGCTCAAAACCAAGCAGCAGCCTGCTTTTAGACGCATTGTAAACTTGCTGGAGAATCCAAAAACGCTGCTGGCTTCTATGCTCATTGCCAATAGCTTTGCCAATATCGGTATCATTCTTATCTCCAACATATTGATTGATGGTTGGTTAGAGCCGTTTCAATTGGATTTCTGGATAGAATTTGTGATCAAGATCGTGGTGGTTACTTTTTTATTGGTGCTGTTTGGTGAAGTGCTTCCAAAAGTGTGGGCCACCAATCATAAAATATGGTTTGCTTCTATGGCCTCATTGGTCATTGAAATCTTCAATGGTTTTTTTAACCGCATGAGCAAACGACTGGTGAGAATCAGCGACAGCATAGAAGAAAAATTTTCACCCAATAACTCGTCTATGCTAGATAATAGCCAGCTTGACTATGCCATTGATTTGCTACCGGAGCATGAAGCTACTGCTGAAGAAAAACAGATTTTGAAAGGCATTCGTAAGTTTAGCGATACCACCGTGAAGCAGGTAATGCGTACAAGGCTTGACGTTAGTGGGATTGAATACAGCAGTAATTTTGAGGAGGTGATTAAGAAAATTGAGGAACTGCATTATTCAAGACTGCCTGTATACAGGAATAATTTGGATGAAGTAGAAGGGCTGCTGCACACAAAGGATGTATTGCCTTATCTTAATCATGAAAAAGTAGAAGAATTTGACTGGCACTCACTCATAAGAGCACCTTATTTTGTTCATGAACAGAAACTGATTGAAGATTTACTGCAGGAATTCAGGAATAAGAGGATACATTTTGCAATTGTAGTGGATGAATTTGGCGGTACTTCCGGTATTGTAACACTGGAGGATATTATGGAAGAAATAATCGGAGATATAAGAGATGAATTTGACGATGAAGAAAGTGGTAATAAAAAAATTGATGACAACACCTATATCTTTGAAGGCAAAACCATGATCAATGATGTGTGCAAGATCATGCAACTGCCGCCTGATACATTTGAAAGCGTAAGAGGCGAGAGTGATTCGCTGGCGGGCCTGGTGCTTGAAATTGCCGGAGAATTTCCTCAGGTAAACGAGCGTTTGGTAAGCGGAGATTTTGTTTTTGTTCCGCTTGAAATAAATAAAAACAGGATTGATAAAGTACAGGTAATTATTGAACCAACTGAACAGGAAGACTAATAAAGGGATAAAATATTTTTGATGAACCATCGTGTAAAGCAGCCAGCAGTAACAAAAAAATCAAACCATATAGAAAGCAGTTCCCTGTTGAAAGTTAGTGTAGCACTGCTGATGATATTTAGCTTTACTGCATGTAATTCTCCCTATATTTCCAAAAAGCGTGGTTATTTTAATATCGATTTTCCTGCAAGAGGTTACCAGGAATTTAAGCAGGATGGCTTCCCTTACAGTTTCGAATACCCATTATATGCAAAGATTGTAAAAGACAGTACGTACTTTGATAGCAACCCTGAAAATCCCTACTGGATCAATATTGATTTCCCACAATTTCATGGAAGGATTTTCCTAAGCTATAAGATGATTGGAGGAAAGGCATTGTACAAGATAAAAATGCCGGACGGGAAATACAAAGATTCGCTGGGCATTAATCAGTTTGATAAAATGGTGGAAGATGCTTTTACGCTTACCAATAAAAACAATGTGGTTTCCAATTCAATAAAAGACAGCTTGATTCATACACCAAACGGTATCAGTGGCGTGTTTTTTAAAGTAGGTGGTAATGCCGCTACTGCCAAGCAATTTTTCTTATCTGATACCACTAAAAATTTTCTTCGTGGGGCGCTCTATTTTGATGTTACGCCCAATTCTGATTCCTTATTGCCCGTACAGAATTTTCTCCAGGCAGACCTGGAACATATGATCAATACGTTTAAGTGGAATTAATTGCAGTTGATCCTTCGTCACTACATTATTTGCTAACCAGATTGCTTTACTTTTGCTGCCATTATGATTGCAATTGACAATATGCTTATCAGCGATGAGGTAGTGCAGGAACAATTTGTGTGCGACCTCACTAAATGCAAGGGCGGCTGCTGCGTAGACGGTGATGCCGGTGCTCCCCTTAATTTAGATGAACTGGATAAAATAAATGAAGTGTATGAAGCAGTGCTGCCCTACTTGCCGGAAGAAAGCAGGAAAGAAATTGAAAAGCAGGGCCGTTACATGTTTAACCGTGAGTTTGGATGGGTAACACCCACTGTGGGAGGAAAGATATGTGTGTATGGTATTACCGATGAAAACGGCATTGTAAAATGTGGTATTGAACAGGCTTACCTGGATGGCAAAGTGAAATGGAAAAAGCCTATTAGTTGTCATCTTTTTCCGATAAGAGTAAAGCACAGCAGAAACAAGCAAACGGTTTTGGTTAATTATGAGCCAAGGGAAGATCTGTGCAAAGCAGCCTGCAAGCTTGGCCAAAAACTAAAAGTGCCTGTTTATGTTTTTTTAAAGGAAGCTTTGATACGCAGGTTTGGAGAAAAATTTTATGAAGCGCTTGAAGCAACCGCCAAATACAAAGCTGCAAACCCTGATTACTAATTTTATTTTTTGCACAATGAATAAGAATATCCTGTTTACTTTTTTAATCCCCGTTGTCGCCACTTTATTTTGGTCCTGCTCTGCTAACAAGGCTAATATTGACAATAGCCTGAAAAAATATTTTGATGATAACAAAGTAGAAGGCTGTTTTAGTCTGTATGATAATGCAAACGGAAAGGTAACACTGTACAATCTTGCATTGGATACCACCCGTTTTACGCCGGCATCTACCTTTAAAATTGTGAATTCGTTGATTGGCCTTGAGACGGGAAAAATTGTAGATGAAAAAATGGTAATCAAATGGGATGGCATCAAACGGTGGAATGAAGACTGGAATAAAGACTTGACAATGGAGCAAGCTTTTAAAGTAAGCGCTGTGCCTTACTACCAGGAAGTAGCAAGACGCATAGGAAAAGATACCATGCAACGTTGGCTGGATACGCTTGGTTACGGCAATAAAAAAATTGGTAATCGTATAGATAGCTTTTGGCTGGATAACAGTTTGAAAATTTCTCCTGATGAACAGTTGGGTTTAATGAAACGACTGTATTTTGATTTGTTGCCCTTTCAAAAAAGAACACAACAGATAGTAAGAGACGTAATGATACAGGAAGACAATACACAATACAAACTTTGTTATAAAACCGGTTGGGGATTTGATGAACAGAACAACAGCATCGGCTGGATTACCGGCTGGATTGAGGAAAACAGGCATCCTTACTTTTTTGTAACACTGGTTAAATCTCCCGATAAAAATATCGATATGAAGAAAGTGCGGCTTGACATCACAAAAGGAATTTTAACCCAACTTGGATTTTTTAAAGGCAATATGTAAAACGCCGCTGATATTATTTAACAGTTTCCGGTTTGGTTATTGCTTAATTTGCCCAAAACAATTTTCTCTTGATTCAACTACAGCATCCTGAATTTTTACTGGCATTAATTGCCGCTGTTATTCCAGTGGTGCTTTATTTTTTTGTAACCAGGTGGAAGAAAAAAACAGCAAAAAAGATCGGAGATGCAAGGCTGGTAGCGCAATTGATAAAAGATTATAGTCCTGCCAGGTTTCTACTCAAATTTATTTTAGTGCTGGCTGCGTTTGTATTGCTTGTGCTTGCGGTAGCCAATCCAAGAACGCCCAATGGTACTACCAATGTAAGCAGAAGCGGTATTGATGTAATGATTGCATTGGATGTAAGTAAGAGTATGCTGGCGCAGGATATAAAGCCAGACCGGCTTACAAGGGCCAAGCAATTAATCAGCAGGCTGATTGATAAAATGCCCGATGATCGTATTGGCATAGTGGTGTTTGCAGGTAAAGCATATTTACAGATGCCTTTAACTACCGACCATGCCGCCGCAAAAATGTATTTATCAACTGCTGCACCTGAAGTTGTTCCCACACAGGGTACCGTAATTGCAGACGCACTAAAAATGTGTTACGCAGCTTTCAATACAAAGGAAAAGAAGTACCGCTCTGTAGTATTAATCAGTGATGGCGAAGACCATGATGAGAATGCTATGAAAACAGCAAAGAACATGGCAGATGAAGGTATCATGATTAATACCGTGGGTGTAGGTTCAGCAGACGGAGCGATGATAATTGATCCAGCAACCAATGAAGCAAAAAAAGATGCATCAGGAAATTTTGTAGTAAGCAGGTTGAATGAGAACGAACTAAAAAATATTGCAGCAGATGGTAACGGTATTTATCAATTGTTAAATGGTGCGGATGAGGCTGCCGATAATATCAATAGTCAATTGCAAAAAATGGGTAAACATTCAATTAAAGATAATTCTACCACCGTTTACCAATATTATTTTCCATGGATCATAGCGCTGACGCTGATTTTCCTGTTGATTGAATTTATTACTTCAGAAAAAACGATTGCCCGTAAATCTGCAGTGACAAAAATTAAGAAGGCATCATTAACCACAGCGGTACTTTTATTCTTGCTACACTTCAATGGGTTTTCTCAAAACAGTGAGAAACAAATAAAGAAGGGAAATGAAGCTTATGCAGAAAAGAAATATGACGTAGCAGCAGAAGAATACAAGAAAGTAATTGATAAAGATCCGTTGAGTGAGAAAGCGCAATACAATTTAGGTAATGCCTTGTATAGATCCGGGAAAAAAGAAGAAGCTTTGCAGGCTTATGATGCTGCAATAAAAAATGGAAAAGCAAAAAATGATGTCTCGTCTGCCTGGTATAATAAAGGTGTTGTTTTACAGAATGACAAAAAACTACCCGAATGCATAGACGCATATAAAAATGCACTTCGTTTGAATCCTGCAGATCAAGAAGCTAGACTTAATTTGCAGAAAGCATTGATCAAGCAAAAGCAGCAGCAACAGCAGAATGAGAATAAAAAGAAACAGGATCAAAAGCAACAGCAGGACAAACAACAAAAGGAACAACCTAAGCCACAGCCTAAAATAAGCAAGAAAGAAGCTGAAGAAAAATTGAAAGCATTGTTGCAGCATGAAAAGAACCTGCAGGATAAGTTAAGAAAAGCAGACGCTGCATCTCCAGAGAAGCCTGAGAAAGACTGGTAATATAAAACAATCAAATAAATGAAAGCAGGGCAAACATACCCTGCTTTTTTGTTGTTATCTTGCAGATACTAATAACCTATGCAATTATATTGTGAATCACTAACAAGCTACAAAAGGCTTAAGACAAGGGAAGTAAAGATTGGTAATCTTTTATTGGGCAATGGACATCCCATAAGAGTTCAAACCATGACCACTACAGATACGTTGGATACCATTGCAACGGTGGAGCAATCCATTCGCTGTATTGAAGCCGGTGCTGAATTGGTAAGGATAACCGCCCCGTCAAAAAAGGAAGCAGAGAATCTACAAAACATAAAAGACGAATTGAGAAAAAGAGGCTACACTACACCGCTGGTAGCTGATATTCATTTTACACCAAATGCAGCTGAAATAGCTGCAAGGATTGTAGAAAAGGTAAGAGTAAACCCAGGTAATTATGTTGACAAGAAAAAATTTGAGCAGATTGAATATACCGATGCGGAATATGCAGAAGAAATTGAAAGAATAAGAGAACGATTTACACCGTTGGTAAAAATTTGTAAAGAGTACGGAACTGCTATGCGTATTGGTACTAACCATGGTAGCCTGAGTGACCGCATCATGAGCAGGTATGGTGATACAGCGATGGGCATGGTGGAGAGTGCAATGGAGTTTTTGCGTATTGCAAGGGGAGAAGATTATCATAATATTATACTGAGCATGAAGAGTAGCAATCCATTGGTGATGGTGCAGGCATACAGGTTACTTGTTCAGCATATGATGGACGAATTTGGTGAATGTTATCCTTTGCACTTGGGTGTAACAGAAGCAGGAGACGGAGAAGATGGAAGAATTAAATCAGCTATTGGCATTGGTACTTTATTGGAAGATGGTATTGGTGAC
>CAZDHQ010000248.1:0-6601 GCA_964505135.1 uncultured Ferruginibacter sp. | reverse complement strand
TTGAATTTTGAATTGCAGAATATTGGTCCATAAAGAGATCAGACAACTCACTGCCAAAACGTTTTTCAATATTTACAAAGTCATTATATATTTCCCTTCTTCAATTCTTCCACAGCATGGTTGGCTGCCCTTGCGGTAATGGCCATAAAGGTGAGCGAGGGATTCTGAACACCTGTGGTTGTCATACATGCGCCATCCGTTACAAAAACATTTTTGCAATGATGCAGTGCATTCCATTTATCCAGCAAAGATGTTTTTGGATCATTGCCCATTCTTACACCGCCCACTTCGTGTATATCTAAACCGGGTGCCTGTTTGGTATCCACATTTTGTATGTTTTTACAGCCGGCTGCATCCAGCATTTCACTGCCTGTAATAAAAAAGTCTTTCAGGAGTTTTTCATCGTTCTCGTCATAATCAACTGAAGTAATCAATAGTGGAATACCCCACTTGTCTTTTTGATCTTTACTTAATCGCACATGATTGGTTTCTTTAGGAATCGTTTCACCCTGCAAGGACATATTGATGCGCCAGCCACCGGGTTCTGTCAAAGCTTCTTTAAAAGCAGCACCAATACCTTCTGCGTTGGCACGTGGTCGATCAGCTCCAAAAAACGTCATGTACCCTCTCTGGAAATCCATTTCCTGTTTTTTAATATTCCTGAAGTTGGGAATCATGGGAGTAGTAGGCCTTCGGCCAAAATAATATTCATTAGTAGCGCCTTCAAAGTCTGCGTATACATAACCACGGTAGTTTTGAAAAGCTACATATTTACCCAGTAGCCCATTATCATTACCCAGGCCATTCGGGAATCTTGATGAAGTAGAGTTCAATAAAATCAAATTGCTGTTAAGGCAGGCCGCATTTACAAAAATGATATCAGCAAAGTATTCTGTGGCTGCCAATGTTTGTGCATCTATCACACGTACACCACTCGCTCTTCCTTTCTTATCGTCATAGATGATTGAGTGTACAACAGAGTAGGGGAGCAGGGTTAGGTTTCCTGTTTTCTTTGCCCATGGTATGGTGGTAGAGTTGGCATTAAAGTAGCCACCAAATGGGCAACCCCTTTCACATTGATTACGGGCCTGGCATTGTCCCCGTCCCTGTTCAATATGTATGGGCTCGGGCTTGGTAAGGTGGGCACATCGTCCCTGTATCACATGCCGCTCAGGATATTTATTCATAATGCCGGCAGCGATACGTTTCTCAACGGTATTCATCTCCCACGGCGGTAAAAATTCTCCATCAGGTAAAATATCCAATCCATCTTTATTGCCACTGATGCCAACAAATTTTTCTACATAGGAATACCATGGTGATAAATCGTTGTACCTAATAGGCCAGTCAACTGCATAGCCATCTCTTGCAGGTCCTTCAAAATCGTGGTTAGCCCATCTTTGTGTTTGCCGCCACCACAATAATGATTTACCACCCACCTGGTAACCTCTTATCCAGTCAAAAGGTTTTTCCTGTACATATGGATGATCCGTATCTTTTACAAAAAATTGTTCTGTTGATTCATCATAGGCATAGCAGCGATTGATCACGGGATTGTTGGCGGTATCAGCTAGTGGCATTTTTAGATGATGGGGAAAATCCCAGGGATTTTTTAATGCGGTAGGATAATCTTTCAGGTGTTCTACATTGCGGCCTCGTTCCAGTACCAATGTTTTCAAGCCTTTCTCACATAATTCCTTTGCGGCCCAGCCGCCGCTAATACCCGAGCCAATCACAATGCCATCAAAGCTGTTTTTGTCTTTTGCTCCCATAAGCAGGTTTTAATAAATACTCAATTCTATTTTCTTTCTTCTTCCACCCGATACTACAAGATACAAATTATTAAATGCAAAATTTACTTATTGGGGGATAGAGAAGTTTAACAAGAAAATCAATTTAATCTTACCATAGCGATAGTTTACGGATTTTAGGAAAACCAAACAATTCATTTACTTATTTAAGAAGCGTGACTGCCATGCTATTCAAAAAGGCTATTTAGTAGTGAGGGCCAGCTGGTATCATTCAGAATACTTCTTCAGTCCAGTATCCGAAATTAAATTTTTCCGATATTAGTAGATTAAGTAGCAAATATTGTATGGATGCAAATATTTGTTTGCGCTATGAATAAAAAAAATAAGAAAAATTCAATCCTCCTTGCTAAATTAGAGTTACACTAAAACAAAAAACGTATGAAAAAGTATCTTCTGTTATTTACGATGGCTTTATTTTTTGTTGCAGCCTATGCATTGGATAAAGGCAAATGGAAAGGTTTTATCAGTGACTCCGACTGTGGTGCAAAAGGCAACAGTAAAGACCATGCAGCCTGTGCAAAAAAATGTGTTAAGAACGGCGCAAAGCCCGTATTCGTGGTTGGCGATAAAGTTTATACCATCAGCAACCCGGAGAAAGTAGCCAAATTTGTGGGTGATGAGGTAACCATCACCGGTACCATTACAGATGATACAGTGGAAATAGAAACGGTTAAAAAATAAACAACCAATCGTATTGAAAAGCGGGCTTGATGGCCCGCTTTTTTGTTGTGTGGAACAACTGCAACGTCATTTCTTATTGTATTCTTTTGTACTTTCTCAATAGATCAATTACCAGCTGATGTGGCAGTGCATACGCTTTGTTTCCATTAATTCCTTCCATTGTTTCTGCTGCTACCATGGCATTGATGATGGCTTCTTCCACCGCCTGCACTGTTGCGTCAAACAGCGGATTGATTAAATCATTTGGTAACTCATCCACTTTTGTAAAATCGTTTCTCTGGAAGGCGAACAAGTTTGCTGTAGAAAAAGCAAGAAATATATCACCCGAACCATTTTCGCCACGGCCACCCACAATGCCGATGCCCAGCGGCACTCTTGCTGCAATTCTTTTTAACTGGTGAGGAAGGAGAGGAGCATCTGTTGCCACAACCACAATGATAGAACCATCACCTTCCTGTCGGTAAGATGGTGCAGCTTTTAATTCGTAGTTCATTGTGTCTTTTAATTCTTTACCAATGGGCACGCCCGCAATAGTAAAATTTTTCTTGCTGCCAAAATTGGATTGCACCAATACGCCCACAGTGTACGTAGAATCTTTAATCTTTACCACCCTTGACGAAGTGCCTGTGCCACCTTTAAATCCCAAACACATCATGCCTGTGCCGCCACCTACATTACCTTCTTTCAGGTAACCTGATTTAGCACTGTCCAGCGCTTCATAAGCATTGGATTCTTTTACATGAAATCCGTAAATGTCATTTAAGAACCCATCGTATGTTTCAGCCACCACCGGGTAGGTGTACCAAAAGTCTTCTCTGTACCAGCCTGTTTTTACAAACCATTTTAAAACGGCATCTCTCACCACACCTACACTGTTGGTATTGGTAATCATAATGGGCGTTTCTAAAAAACCTGATTCCGTGATCCAGGTAGTGCCTGTCATTTCTCCGTTGCCATTGAGTGAATACCAGTTGGCATACACTGGATTGTTATTTCTTCCTCTTGGTAAAATAGCTGTAACACCGGTTCTCACCGGGCCCTTGCCTCTTATGTTTTTACCCTGCCCGCTAATGATGGTACTGTAGCCAACTTCCACACCTTTCACATCTGTGATGGCATTGAATTTACCAGTTACGCCGTTGAAAGGAATACCGATGTCTCTTGCACGTGGTTTTTGCGCTGCACTTTTTAATTGAAAAAGGAGGATGAGAATAAGTATTGAAAGGTATTTCATTGGAAAATATTGTTGTGAGTATTTGAAAGCCATTTATTTTTTGTACGCCAAAGTTTTCTGGTTAAATCTCAAACTTCACCTCATACTTCTCCATCTTCACTGTATCAAAACTATACACATCTCCATCTATTTTATTTACTTGTACTTCTTTCCCATCTTTAAACACCCGCATTTTTTTCTCACTCTTTATTTTACAAACCGCCCCGGCTTTAGAGAGCAGCTGTAGTTCTTTCACTTCTCCATCCTGCCAATTAAAATCAAGTTCAAATGCACCACGGGTGATGATGCCCTCTATGTTGCCAGCAGCCTTCCATTCATCCGGCAGCGCAGGCAGCAATTGTATATAACCTTCGTGACTTTGTACCAGCATTTCATTTACGGCGGCGGCAAGGCCAAGTGCTGCATCCACCTGCATGGCCGCATAGCATTTGCCAAACATAGACTGGGTGCATTGTTCCTGTATATAACCTTTAAAAATTTTATTGGCCCGGTTGCCGTCAAACAGTCTTGCCCACTCACACATTTTCCACACCCTTGACCAGCCGGCGGCACCATCACCTCTTTGCTCCAATACTTTTTTTACCGGCTCTACTAAACCAGGTGTAGTAGCAGGAGAGATTACATGACCGGGATACAATCCATATAAGTGAGAAAAGTGGCGGTGGTTTTTTTCTGTTTGTGGCCAGTCTTCAATCCATTCCTGTAATGTGCCATCGCTGCCTACCTGCATCGGTGCTAATTGTTTTCTTGCTGCCTCCACCTGTTTGCGAAAAGCAGCATCTGTTTTCAGCAGTTCACTTGCTGCTGCCATATAACCAAAAAGATCATGGAGTATCTGTTCGTCAATGGTGGAACCATAGCAAATTTGTGAGCCGTTGTAATAACCTCCATTCATCTCATCAAAAAAACGGGTATTGCCTGGTGCTCCAGGTACATTTTCTGGTGAGGTAGAAGGATTGGTTACCAGCCAGCCTTTTACCGGATCCTTTACTAAAAAATGTAAGAAGAACTGAACACAGCCTTTCATCAGTGCGTAGTTCTTTTTTAAAAAAGCAGTATCCTGTGTGTACAAAAAATGCTCCCATATATGGGTACACAGCCATGCACCGCCGGTAGTAAATGCTCCCCAGTTAGATCCATCCATGGGCGCTGCCACCCGCCACAGGTCGGTATTTTGGTGAAACACCCAGCCTTCATTCACGCCATAGTGTTCTTTTGCTACCATACTGCCCTGGTCGGAGACTTCTTTTATCAGGTCAAATAACGGCAATGCACATTCGCTTAAATTACCAGCATCCACATTCCAATAGTTCATCTGGGTATTGATATTGGTGGTGTACTTGGAATCCCACCAGGGGTTTTGATCATTGTTCCAGATGCCCTGAAGGTTACTGGGCTGCGTACCAGGCCTTGACGATGTTATCATTACATATCGGCCAAACTGGTATCCTAATGCTGCCAGTGATGGATCAGGCGCTTCCTGCACCTTTTTAATTCTTTCATTGGTTGGTAGTAGGGAGTTTGCTGTAACAGGCAATTCAATATTGAACCTGCTGAAAAATTGCTGGTGATCTTTTATATGACCCTGTTTTATTTTTTCATAGGCCTGGTTCACTACCTTGCTCATGTAATCATTTGCTCTTTTAGCTGCATCGCCACCTACATCTTTGTAGTTGTTGAAATTGGTAGCAGCTACTAATACCAATGTTACTTCATCAGCATTTTTTATTGTTAACATGGCTGTTTGCGTGTTCACCGTTCCGCCTTTTAGTTTCGCTTTAAGCAATGCTTCATAGTGGAGCATTCCCTTAATGCCAAGATAGTCGGCGCTTTTACCTGTTAGTTTAAGACCATCTTTTCCCCAGCTATCCATATTAAAATAATCCGTTGCATAATTGGAATGTGTTTGATTTCTCACACCCTGCAACTGGCAGGAGAAATTAATAGCACCTGGTTTATCCGCAGTGATACGCATCACAATGGCCTGACCAGGATGTGAAGAAAATAATTCTCTTGTAAAATGAATGCCGTTTTGTGTATAGGTAATTTTCGCAATACCAGTACTGAGATCCAATTCTCTTTTGTAATCACTAACAGCTTCCGCATTATCAAATTCCAGCACCAGGTTACCCATGCTCTGGTATTTCTGCTGCTCTACCGGGTTGCCCAGCATATAGCGACCAAAAAGCAAATGCCCTTCCACAAATTTTTTCTCAAACAGTAATTGCTGTAACTCCTTCAACTTTTTATAGCCGCCTTTTTTCACTGTAGAGTAGGGGCCACCGCTCCAGTAAGTATCTTCATTAAACTGCAGCCTGTCTGTATGCACGTTACCAAAATACATACCGCCCAATCTGCCGTTGCCAATGGGCAGTGCATCTTCCCATTTGTCTACGGAGTCTTTGTACCATAGGGTGGTGGAAGGATTTAGTTGGGCCTGTATTGATGTTGTAGCCAGCACAAATAAGCAGAGCACAAATGTTGAGAGGTATTTTTTCTTCTTATTATCCATCATTTTTTTTGATCCGTTAGAACATTTAAACATGTCTCAAATTAAGCAACTTAAGCATCCTAAAATGATTTTTTTTCAGTAGCATTGTTGTTAGTTATTTTAAAACGATTCTTCTCATTTTGAAAACATTCATCCATGTCTAATCGCCGTAAATTTTTAGGACAGTCTGCTTCACTTGCTGCAGGCGCCACTTTGTTCTCTGCTTTTGATAACAATGCTTTTGCCATTTTTAAAAATGCTGTTGCACCCAGCGATCAATTAAATATTGGTGCCATTGGTATCAATGGAATGGGCTGGGCCAATGTACAAGCTGCATTAAAAGTACCCGGTGTTAATTTGGTTGCTATCTGTGATGTGGATCAG
>CAZDHQ010000247.1:0-6632 GCA_964505135.1 uncultured Ferruginibacter sp. | reverse complement strand
GTAGAAGGTGCGTTTATGCTTTACCGTAAGGGTAAGTATTATTTTATGTGGAGTGAAGGTGGATGGACCGGTCCTGATTATAGTGTAGCTTATTCCATCAGTGATTCACCTTTTGGGCCCTTCAAAAGAATTGGTAAAATATTGCAGCAGGATAAATCTATTGCAACAGGTGCTGGTCATCACTCTTTAATCAATATTCCCGGCACAGATGATTGGTACATTGTCTATCACAGGAGACCATTAACTGAAACCGATGGCAACTCAAGAGAAACCTGTATAGAACATTTATATTTTGATGAAAATGGTTTTATTAAACCGGTGAGGATTACTAATGAGGGTGTAGAGCTGCGATCAATAAAATAAGAGTCTCCTGTTACTGTAAGGACAAGTATAATATAGTAAGCCTCATAAACAGTAAACATTACTGGATTACTCTTTATGAGGCCTTTGCTTTATCTACTTACCCATCCAGCTTTGCAGCATTTTATCCTGTTCCTGCGTTATATCTTCCTTAAGCTGAATGGTAAACTTCTTTTTTGAGTTTGTTCTATCCAATTCTACAATCACTTTTAAACCTGCATGGCCTAATACTGCATTATAGTCTAGCTCTTTGGTTGTATACACATAATCAAAAAAAGAAGTCAATGAAATACCTGCCACCGTTTCACATGCCAGTTGAAATTCAGCATCTGTAAAGCCACGATTCAATCCTCTATAATATTGCCAGTACAGTAAACGCATTACATCATCCAGTGATTTGCTATTGTTAGTTGCATGCCGAATAGTAAAGTCGAGCAACAAACCCACCAACGGGCCTTTATCATAATAAGAAATAGATTTGTTGGCATCTATACCTTGTTTACCAAATGGGCCATCAGTCCATGTTTCATAGCTAGCCTGCACAAGAGATTGATATAACCGCCCGGGATTATTTTCATGTGCATTCATGTTGCCTTCAAAATCTTGTAGCAACGTTTGTTCATTAATCAGGCCGGCCCGCATTACAGTCAAATATTCATAATAAACAGATAATCCCTCGCTGATCCAGAGCAAATTTGTTCTGCTCCCTTTATCATAATCAAAAGGCCCCAACTCAAAAGGACGAATGCGTTTTACATTGTAATGATGAAAATATTCATGTGCTAAAAAGTTCATCATGCGGTTCATGCCTTCTGCATTATTCAACTCTTTACCATCAAAACTTACAGTAGTATTATTGAGATGCTCAATGCCTCCCCTGCCGGGTCCAATACCAATAAAAGTATAGTCTTTATAAGGTATATCGCCGATGATGTTACTTGCTGACTCCACCACTTTTTGCAAGTTGCTCATGAAAGCAGCAGCATCAAAGCTGCTCATTTTATAACCAATAAAACGGTGGCGAATCCCTTTTACGGTAAATGCAGGCAGCTCCTGCAGATCACCGGCCAATAGGGGACTATCATAGAGTATGTCAAAGTCTGGTGCAAAGAATTCATTTTGCTTTCCACTCACCGCCTGCAGACCTGTTGCAATATTTTTCCATTGCTTAGGCATATCCAATTTGATGGTGACTGGTGTATTGATGTATCCATTGATATGAAAAAATAGTGCTGCAGGGATAAGGTAAGCATGATCGCCATCTACATAGCTATTGGCTACAAACTGCTTTTCCGCTTTTACCTTATAGCTAACCGTAAACGCTTGATTTTTTAATCCCGATAAATGCCAGGTATTTTCATTGGTATTGATGGCAGCGATTGTTTTGCCAGCTGCATCTTTTGCCTTTAAATCCTCAATAGATTTTGCATAGTGCATGATTTGATAATAACCCGGCATCCACTGTGGCATTTTTAGATCCAATTCATTTGCTTTCCAGCCTTTACATTTAAGTGTGACGTGGAAATAATGATTGGCAGTATCAGCAAGGGAAATGGTGTAGTGTAAAATGGGTTTAATTTCTTGAGCATTTACAGTTTTAAATGTAAAAAAGAAAATAGCTTTTAGTAGAATGAATGCAGGAAATCGAAGGCAGCGCATGGTAAGTATAATTTCAATCACAAGATATTGCATTCGCAGTAATGATATATAGCAGCCACTGCCTTAGAAAAATAAAAAAACCTCCCGTGACCGGGAGGCTCTCCATCATAAAAATTTACAACTTGAGAAAATTCAAAAAAGTTAATTCACTGCATGGTTAACGCAGGTTTCCCATTTTTCATTGTGCCTGTGGATAAAAGTCGCCTCTACTACAAAAAAGCCCCGCCAGTTTTTCTCAAGCAGGCGGGGCATCTACCAAAACATTTATGAATACAAACCAGATACCTGTTACAAACTAACAGTACTAGTTGTGTGCAAATTATTTGTTGAATAAAGAAATGTTGCTGACTGGCTGCAGGACCGAAGTGGCAGCCCCGACGAAGGAGGGCTATAACGAAAGGTCGGGACAAAAGCTAAACAAAGCCTCGCTGCCGACAGCCTAAAAACAAACCCCGCCAAAAACAGCGGGGTTTAAATTAACGCAATGACTAAAACTTTATTCGTGCAGCAGTTTATTTTCTTTATCAATAAACTGAACTTTTTCTCCCTTCATTACCCTTGCTTCTCCATTGGCAAAATTATCTGCAAAGCCATACTGAGGTTTAATTACCCAGTTGCCCTTAAGGTCGATATAACCCCAATTACCCTTTGCATTGGCTACTGGTGCCAGCCCTTCAGAAAAATTACGGGCATTGCTAAACTGGTAATTGATTACCACCTGGCCTTTGTTATTAATATAACCATATAAGCCATCTTTGGCAACAGATGCAATACCGTCTTCAAAGCTCATGGCATCTTCAAAAATTGGTTCGGTAATTACAGTACCTGTACTATCGAGGTATTGCCATTTGGCTCCTTTTCGCACTGCCACCAAGCCTTCGTGAAAGGTGAGTCCTTCTGTATATTCCAGTGGTATAATCACTTTGCCATCCTTATCTACATATCCAATTTTATTGTCTTTTTTTACTTTAGAAAGGCCGCAAATACATTGGTCTACGTAATCGTAATTCTTCTCCCATTTTTGCTGGGCCAATAACCCACCAAGCGGCATCAGGAAAAGCAGCAAGCATAAGCGTTTCATAACTGTGTATTTAAAAGTTGAGAATTGATTTTCTGTATTAAAAATACTTTAGCTATAAGGCCAATTCTATGAGCTTGCTTAGGATTCCTGCTGATTTTACTTAGTCAACCGGGTGACCGATTAATACAATACCAGCTTTTGATATAACTGTTGCAGGGTGGTTTCTTCATCATTACAAAGGCCGGGATGCACCCTGGAGGTTTGCAGAATGGTGCTGCGTACGGCAGTAAGCCAACGAAAGCGGGATGGAGCATCTAGTTTGGCAATGGGGCCGCCATTATGATCGGCTGCTGCTATTTGACTGAAAGATTGCAAATTATTACGCAGCGTTTCAATATCTACTTCGTTACAAAAAGCGGCAATGCGCTGCTCGTTTACCTGGTACAGGCATTTTAAAAAACCAGTTTGCTTGCAAAAAAAGATGATGCCCAGGTTTAGAAATTCTTCTCTTTCTACCCTTGGCACCAGCCTTATTACGGCATACTCATATAAGCGTTGTTCTGGCATTGTTTGCTTCTGTTATAAACTGGCTGGCATTGGCTGCTCTTATATTGATAAAATCGCTGTATCCTTTTTGTATTGCTTCCGGCGCTATCCCTTCTTCCCATTGTAAAAATTCCATTGGTATACGGCTGATGATTTCGTTTACCAATGCGGGTGTTACCAATTTGCTTAATTCATCATTTACTTCTGCTAGCTGTGATGCATAGGGCAGCAGCACATGATCTTTTATAAATGGAAACGGTTTGAGCGCCTGTGCTGCAGGATCGCTCCATGAATGATGAAAATACAATGCTGCCCCATGATCAATGAGCCAAAGTTCTTTCCGCCACATGAGCATGTTGGTATTTTTTGCTGTGCGGTCTACATTCATCAGCAATGCATCCAGCCATACAATTTTTGACGCAGTGATTGGATCTATTTTAGTAACTGCCGGATCAAAACTGGTGGCGCCAGACAAATAATGCAGGGCCAGGTTGGTTCCGGTGCTTGCTTTTAATAAGTCCTGTATTTCTTCGTCAGGTTCTGTTCGTCCAAAGGCTTCATCCAAATTGGCAAAAACAATCTCCGGCACTTTTAGCCCGATGGCACGTGCCAGTTCTCCTCCAATAATCTCTGCAATCAATGCTTTTACGCCCTGCCCTGCCCCACGGAATTTTAATACATACAAAAATCCATCATCGGCTTCTGCAATGGCCGGCAGGGAGCCGCCTTCCCGTAAGGGTGTTACGTAGCGTGTAACGGTCACTGTTCTAATAGATGGGATAGGCATGATGTGGGCAAAAGTAGATGAAAATATTAATGATCAGATTTGAGTTACGAGTTTGATTTTGCGACCTTTAATTAAAAAGTTTTATAGCGATAACCAGTTTTATTTTTTATCAAGTAATTTAGGGCATGAAAAAACTTTTGACTGTATTACTTATTTTATCCTGTTTTACATTAACCGCACAACAATCTCCCTACAGAGTTATCGCTTACTACACCGGTCATCCTGATTCATTAGTACGATATCCATTGAATAAATTGACGCATGTGATTTACAGCTTTATGCATTTGCACGGCGATAGTTTGGCCTTTGACAGTGAACAACAAAAAACCAATATCATTAAAGTGATGGAATTGAAAAAGCAATACCCTCATCTTAAAATGATGGTATCGCTGGGTGGCTGGGGCGGCTGTGCTCCCTGCTCTGAGGTATTTTCAACAGATTCTGGCCGCACCACTTTTGCAGAAACTGCTGCAGCACTTTTTAGAGAATACAATATTGACGGGCTTGACCTGGATTGGGAATATCCTGCCATAGAAGGTTATCCCGGTCATCGCTGGGACAGCACAGATAAAAACAATTTTACTGCACTGGTTAAAATTCTTCGCAGTAAAATGGGCAATGATAAAATACTCACTTTTGCGGCAGGTGGTTTTGAAAACTACCTGGACAATTCAATTGACTGGAAAGCAGTAATGCCTAATATAGATTTTGTAAACCTGATGACATACGATTTAGTAAGCGGCTTTAGTAAGGTAACGGGGCACCATACCCTATTATATGATTATCGTCCAGATCAACAGTCTGTACAAAAATGTGTAAATAATTTGCTGGCCAAAGGCGTAGCAGCAGATAAGCTGATTATCGGTGCCGCATTTTATGCAAGGGTATGGGAACAGGTAGCGCCGGATAATCATGGATTATACAATACAGGTAGTTTTAAGCAGGGGGTTTCTTATAAGAGATTTGATGATTATTTTGCTACTGATTCTTTGGGTTATAAATATCATTGGGACAGGAAAGCAAAGGCTCCTTATCAATACAGCAAATCACAACAACTGTTTGCTACTTTCGATGATGAACGTTCCATTGAAGCCAAAGTAAAATTTGTAAGAAAAAAGAAATTGGGTGGTATCATGTTTTGGGAATTAAGAGACGACAAATATGAAGGCGGATTGGTAGACGCCATTGACAAAGCTATTAAACCGTAATAAAAAAAGCATGGAGAATATCCATGCTTTTTTATCGAAGCTACATTATCAACACTACTGGTGCAGTGTGATAACACCCAAATCTACCTCATGCCTGCGCTGCACATTTATTCCAGTGATAGTTGTGTCCTGGTAATTATTAATGCCGTCAACCAATAGACTGTAAGTACCATCTTTTAATCCTCTTATTTTAAATTCACCCTCGTTGCCAGGTCTTGCATAGGCAGTATCAGTGCTGTTGTATGCCATGATCATTCCAAAAGAATTTACAGGTTTTACACGGCCTTCTATTTCACCGCTGCTGTGTTTACCAAAAGGTTTTAATACAGGCTTTAACCAATACTGCCCATTGTAATAACGGATAGAATGCAGCAGGTCAAAATCAAGATGAAGTTCAAGATTGTTTGCTGATGCTGAATCTAAATGTTCCCTGTGAATATTCAGGAAAACAAAATTTTGATTGTTGATTAAATTCAAAGGATAAGAAGTGCTATCAACCACCACGCTATTGTTACTACCCAGCGTAACTTTTATTCTTTCAATTTTTCCATCGGGCGCATTGCCACTTGCAAGCAATGTATCAAGACCATTTCTAAACTGCAGCAAATCATACACACCGGCATTAATGTTTAATGTTTGCCAAACATCACAGGAGGTATCCATCCGGTCATGATCATCATCACAGCCGGGTCTGTCATGATCCGGATCACTGTTTCTTTTACAGGTATCTAATTTGATCTCTACTTTTTGAATGTCAATCAGCACCTGCTGATAATCGGTAGGGCCGTCGGTGATATAAACAGAATACTTAGTGGTGCCGCTGGTATTATTTACACCCACATCTTTTTGACAGGCCGCAAACAGTAACAGTACGGGTAATGCAATAGCAATAGAAGAAGCCTTCTTTACTTTTTTCATAAACTTGGTTTTAAAAAATGATGATAAATAGTTTCAGGTAGAATTAAATCAAATGAGGTATTATGTTTTTCAAATATTCAAAAACAATGCCATTGCAGTCCTTCATCAGCACCTTAACATTTTATCAACGCTG
>CAZDHQ010000246.1:0-6649 GCA_964505135.1 uncultured Ferruginibacter sp. | reverse complement strand
CCTACCCCATTTATCTTTTTTATCTGGGTGCAAACTCATTTTGTTTTCTTCATAAGGCAAACATTCACCAAAAGCATAGAGGCCGATGTTCCAGTTGCCGGCCTCTGTTGCTGCTTCTTTAAATGCAGCGCCAATGCCATCAATAAATTTTCTTCCCCTGCCTGCACTGCCGCCAAAATGATAGCCTCGTAAAAAATCACCATCCTTATTTGTTACATTTCTAAAGCGTGGAATATACACAGGAGTTGGCCTGCGGCCGAAATAATAAGCATCTTCAAAACCTTCTACCGGCGCACTAACGGAAACGCCTTTATGATGATCCATTAAGTTCTTACCCACTTGCCCGCTACCATTGCCCAGTCCATTGGGAAAACGATTCGAAGTTGAATTCAATAATATAAATCCCGTGCCCACCGTAGATGCATTGATAAAAATTATTCGGCTATAGTACTCCGCTAGTTTATTGGTAGTAGTATCAATTAATTCAACGCCGGTAGCTTTTTGCTTTTGTTCATCATACAGCACTTTGTTCACAAGCGAGTGCGGCATTACAGTTAGATTACCAGTGGCAAATGCTGCAGGCATGGTGCTGGCGTTGGTGCTGAAGTAAGCGCCATACGGGCATCCACGGTGGCAAAGATCTCTTGCCTGGCATTGGCCCCTACCCTTCACAGGTTGTGTTAGATTTGCTGTTCTGCCCATGATCACTTTTCTATCAGCAAAACTTTTTTCTACCTGCTGCTTGAAATATTTTTCAACCGTGTTCATTTCAAATGCTGGTTGAAAAATACCATCCGGTAACTGTGGTATGCCTTCTTTACTGCCACTCACACCAATAAAAGACTCTACATAATCATACCATGGCGCAATATCACGGTAACGTATTGGCCAATCCACACCATGTCCGTCTTTTAAGTTAGCTTCAAAATCCAAATCACTCCAGCGGTAGCAGGCACGTGACCAGAGCAGTGAACGACCACCTACTATATTGCCTCTTATCCAGTCAAAGCGTTTTGCTTCTTCGTATGGATTTTCTTTGTCATTGATGTAATAATGTTTGTTGTCTTCTTTGAAAGACCAGTGCCTTGCCTGCACATATTTTTCTTCTTTATCAGCCGGAGATAAATTTAAACGATGAGGAAAATCCCAGGGATCTTTAATAGCTGTTTTGTAATTAGGATGTTCTACATTTTCTCCTCTCTCCAGCATCAACACTTTTAATCCTTTTTCACAGAGTTCTTTAGCAGCCCAGCCGCCGCTGATGCCAGATCCGATAATGATGGCGTCGTATGTATGTTGTTCTTTTGCTTTGTTATTGATGTACGGTGTATCTCCTCCGGGCATTGATGTAAGCGTTTAAAATTTCAAATGTGTTTTCATTGCATTCACATAATCAGGGAAAGCTAGTTCCGGATCTGCAATTTCCGGGTGCCATAATTTTTCCCATTCAAAACTATAATAACCTTTGTAACCATTTTTATACAGCAAATCAATCGCTTCAAAAATGGGCACATCTCCTTTTCCCAGCATGGTATATTCAGGTTTACCATCTACTAATTTAGCGTCTTTGATATGAGTGTGATAAATGTAGGGCTTTAATCGTGTATACGTCACCGTGGGTGATTCTTTTGTGATCGTCCACATGTTAGTAATATCCCAAATCATACCTACGTTAGAATGAGCAGCAGCTTTCATTACAGTTTCCAAATCATCTACATGCACCAGGTCGCCATGTGATTCAATCAGCACTTTTACCTTGCTCCCCTTTGCATGATCACCAAGTTCCTTCAGTCCCTTTACTATTAAATCAATAGTGGCCTGTTTATCTCTTTCCTTTAAAAAATTATTGGGAAACACTCTTACATTCGGGCATTCCAGTTTTATTGCAAGGTCTATGAAACGTTTGCCATCTTCTATGTTCTTTGTTCTTTCTGCACCTTCACCAAAGTGCAATGTTGCTGATGAACCCAAATCCACAAAACGCAGGTTAGCATCCATCATCATGCTCATCGTTTCTTTAATAGCGGCATCACTGTTAAATTCTTTGCATTGTGGCAGATCCAACTGCTTTTCAATGCCTCTTAGTTCAAGACCATTATACCCATTCTGTTTTGCAAAATCTACAATCTGTTTAAACGTCCATGCAGGGCAACCCAACGTAGAGAAGGCCAACAGCGGTGCTTTCTTTTTTTCGGTAAAGGAGCTGTTGAGTGCAGTGGCAGCAAGCAATACAGCGGAGGATTGTAAAAACTCCCGGCGGTTCCAGTTATTCATACGTTTGATTTGAAATACAATTTAAAATATTTCTATTGAAGAAAACAGATTTAAAATTCAGCAATGCATTCCCCGGTTAAATCTGCCAATCAATCGTTATTTTTTTGAAGCATTGTTAACACTCAACTTTTTTATCTCGTCATCCATACCTGTCATCTGCCAACGTATAAGCGTTACCGGTATAATACCAGTATTGTAAAACTCATCAAAGAAATGATAAAGTGTAAAATCATTTTGCTGCTGCCGACCTACGTCCATCATCAAGTGCTCAATTAAATATTTCCCGGTTACATAGCAGGTACCATAGCCCGGCTGGCGTAGGTAAAGATGCTGCTCAAATCCAACTAAAGATGTATCTCCCGTCCATCCTTTTGGTGTCCACTCAATTTGAAATTTTCTTGCTTCGTCATAGTTGATCAGGTTAGCCTGGGCATACAGGGAGGCAAGACCACGGGCACAGCGCTGCGCCAGCATGATCCACACCAGTTCCCGTGCATGTGGATGATCATCCCACAATCCTGCATGCATAAATGTTTCTTCCATACTTGTTGCCAAGCCTTCTGAGCGGCTCATCCAGATATTAAAAGGCAAAGCCTCCCTTCTGAAGGGAGAAGTATGTGGTTCATGGCTCATCCTTGCAATCTCAAACCAGTGCGTTGCATGAGAATGCATGATAGCTGGCGCATTGTGATTAATATTGGCGAAAAAATTTCTTTTCTCCTCCGGCAAAAAGCTGCTCAGATGTTTTCTCAATTCCGGCTCCATATAATCCTTTACTGGCAACACTTTTTTATCTCTTAAAAAGTTCATGAGTTGCTTTACACCCAAATCATTTTGTTCATTGTATGTAGCAGCATTGTCAAATGGCTTAAGAGGAGGAATATTTTTGTTGTGTTCTTTTTCCAATTGTAAAGAAGCATAAGCACGGGCCAGCTCTCTGTTCAATAAGGCTACTTCATCATCCCACGTCATTGGCACTAACGTAATATGCTGCAATTGCCAGGTGTAATTTTCTTTGCCAATACCAGATGGCCCATTCTTTTTTGGCAATTCCTTTTCCAGCCATGCAACTAAATCTCCGATTGATTTTTTTGCTTCCATAATAGCTGTACTCAATTCCTGCTCATCGCTTCCAATCTTTACTGACAGTTCATCCAGCACAGCTAGCTGAGCTTTTACCTCTCCTGTTCCCACCTTCCATAAATCACGTGCATTACCAATGAGATTTTGTTTTGCCTGCTGGTATAATGGCGGAATTACTTTTAGCTGTTTGGTCAATTTAGCCGCAGCTTCTTTTGACAACGGAAAAGATAATTGCCACAAATCAATCGCAGCATGGCTTGTGGGACCTTCATGCGCAGGCACATCACTTTGCTCTGCAAAAACAATGGCATAAAAAGCCGGATCTCTTTGCCATGGTTTTAAAACACGACAGTTGAAATCTAATGCGTTCATTTCAGTTTGCAGCAGCACCCAGTCAACTCTATTTTCCAGCGACCAATTAATTGTGTCAATTGCGGATAACCGTTTACGGTAGTTGATTAAAGTTTGCTGTTTCTGTGCAATTGTGGTAGCCCTATAGTCAGGCACTCCATTAGGCAGGTTTAGCTGCTCTAATTTTCTTACATCCTGCAGCAGCTTTATAAGATCTTCATAATTGCCTTCTTTCGTTTGTTGCGCATGTAGATTAAGTGAAGTGACAAACAAGAAAAGAATAAAAACTGAAACAAAACAATTGTATAATCTCATTAATAATTTGTTGATATGCCCTGCTGAATAATTATTTCTTAAAAGCTTCCTTCATTTACATCTTTAATAAACCTGATCACACCATCCATAAATACTTTTTGATCATCCCACATAGCCAGGTGACTTCCATTGGGGCAATAGAGGTAACGGCCCTTCTGCACCATCTTACTTTGTTCTTCCATAGCTTTTGGATCCATGGTATCATGCTTTGCACCGATCATCAGCGTAGCTACCTTAATTTCTTTCAACCTGTTTTTAATATCCCAGCTTGCCAGCCTGCCGCTGATACCAAACTCACTTGGCCCCTGCATCATCGTGTAAACTTCCCCGTTAGCATGTTTCATTGACCTGCTAAAACCATCAGGCCATTCAGCCAGGCGGCATAAATGTTCACGATAAAAATTAGGAATCAGTAATTCCATGTAACGTGGATTGGAAAAATCTTTTTTTGCCTCCAATGCCCTTACTTCTGCAAGCACTTCGGGTTTCATTTGTTTGGCCAACACTTCATCTGCATACTTTCCATATTCCGGTGCACTTGCCACCATATTGGCCACCAGCAAGCCTTTTAAATGCTGCTGGTATTTCAATGCATACTCCATAGCCAATATGCCGCCCCATGAATTACCCAGCAAATAAAAATTTGAACTATCAGCACCAATGGCTTTTCTTACCTGCTCCACTTCTTCTACAAAGCGCTCTGTTGTCCAGAGACTACTGTCTTTTGGCTGGTCGCTGTAATAAGAGCCGAGTTGATCATATTCATAAAATTCAAATCCTTCTCTTTGGAAAAAAGTTTCAAAGCACTCCATGTATTCATGCGTCATAGCAGGGCCACCATGCAGTAAAAGCACTTTAATCTTTGGATTGTTACCAAAACGTTTTGTCCACACCTTGAAATCACCAACCGGAGTTTTAATTGGAATCATTTTTACTCCACCAGACTCTACAGAATCATTGTAAGTAAAATAACCAACAAGTGGCTGAGCAGTTGTTTCCTGTTTCTGATTACAGGAAAACAATAGGCAGGTAGTAAGCAATAATAGCAGTAAACGCATAAGCTGTATTTTTTTGGATATTAAGAATTGAATATTAAAGGCTGTATTTTTTTACCAGTTCCCACCTGGTGCCGTCTTTCAAATAATAACGTACCACTCCATTTGTTTTACTCCACAGCATTTTTGTTATAAAGCTGTTTTGTAAAGCATTTTGTTGATAACCGGGCAAAGTACTATCCGGCTGCAGTATCAGTATGTCTTTATACATGATGCCATACACTTCAAAGTTTTCTTTGGGAAGCGAATCAATCCATGAAATACGTTTTGCCTGATACGGACCAAAGCTGGCATTGGGTGTATTCAGACTGAAACTAATTAAACCTGTATTATTATTCCATGTTTCAATATTGAGCAGCCAGAATGCTTCTTTGCTTTCTGCCGGTACGCCATTGTGCAGCAAATCATAATTAACGCTGATGGTATTCTTTTCGCCCTGCTGCTCATCTTTTATATTGTAGATAAAGATTGAATCCTTTTGGCCCTTATCTGATTCAAATACCAGCACTTTCATTGGACTGTAGGGATTCCACGCTTTTGCATAACTATTGAACTGGTAATTACAGGAAACGACCATCAACGATAAGAAAACAACGACTAATAAACGATTAAGAACATAGCATTTCATCATAAACCGGCTTATTAAAAACAAGTATGAAGCTAAGATAAAAAGTTCAGCCTTACATGCGGAAAAGCCTGTTTGGTTAATGGATTGTTTATATATGGTTAATATGTTATGCAATATAAAATTTAAGGTGAATCTTGCTCCTGGTTTTCAAAGGATATTGGATATAACCGGGGCAAGATTTTTATCTAAGCCCCTTTTTTATGCAATAAAAAAGGAGACCCTTCATTGATCTCCTTTTAAAAGTTCTTAGCCCATGTATTACTATTTTAATAGATGTTCATCATAATCCTGATGTAATTGATCGAGTAATTTATCATATCCTTTCCTGTCGTTAAAAGCGGATGGATTATAAGGATCACCGGGTAAATGCTTGGTATGCAGGTTAAACTGGCTTGCATGTGATGCTACCCATAAGTCAAATTTTAACTGCTGCATTGATCTAAGTGTGTTAGCATATTCATCGGCGATATCGGGGTATTCAGCAATTTCATTAAAACGTTTATCAGTAACGATGGTTGGCATATTTGCGATCAGCACTTTATAAGTTTTCTTCTTGTCCCTGGTGGTAACCATAAAACTGCAGGAGCCTTTTGTATGGCCGGGATGATGCAGCATCACCAATACATTCTCTCCCATCCTGATTGAATCACCATCATGTAAAAGACTATCCGCTTGTATTGGTGCATACATGTCTCCTTTACCACCCAATGCGTAATCATTGCTGCCACCATTTTCCATTACATCAGCATCCGCTTCATCTACCATCATTTTAGCACCTGTTTCCTTCTTAATAGCCGCCATAGCACCAAGGTGATCATAATGCGCTTGCGTAGTCAACAGTATTTTAATATCGGTAAATTTAAACCCAAGAGATTTTACATTCTTTTTAATCAGCTCTTCAGAAGATGCCAATCCTGTATTGATAAGGATATGACCTTTTTTA
>CAZDHQ010000245.1:0-6661 GCA_964505135.1 uncultured Ferruginibacter sp. | reverse complement strand
ACCACCTTTTATTTCACTATAAAAAAATAGAAAAACATGAAACGAAAATTAAACTGTGTCTTGCTGATAGATGATGATGAGGCCACCAATTTTTTAAACCAGGAGCTGATGGCTGAAACTGGATGTGCAGAGCATATTGAAGTAGCACAGAGTGGCAGTAAAGCGCTTGAGTATCTTACTAATGTTGAAGAACATTGCAGAAAACAAGATAAAGACTTTCCCTGCCCGGAATTAATTTTCCTCGACATTAATATGCCGGCAATGAATGGTTGGGAATTTTTAGAAAAATACCGCAACCTCGAAAATAAACATAAAGGCAATGTAATTGTGGTAATGCTTACCACCTCACTATTTCCAGATGATAAAAAAAGAGCAGAAGAGATGCCAGAAATTTCAGGTTTTGAAAATAAACCGCTCACACCCGAAGCCATACAAAGAATTATAAAAAAACATTTTCCTGACATTGCTGACTAACACCAGGAAGCAACAGGAAAGAAACCAGTAAAAATGATACGTTACCCTCTCCTTCTTCTGCTGATGCTCAGCATGAAGCTTGCGTATAGTCAAAAAAACTATATCCAGTTCCAGCACCTTGATATAAACGCAGGTATTTCCCAAAACCATATTCTGTGTATATTACAGGACAGCCGTGGTTTTATGTGGTTTGGCACCCGGGACGGACTGAATAAATATGATGGTTATCAATTTACCATTTACAGGCACGATGCTAAAGATTCCAACAGCATCAGCAATGATTTTATTTCATCTATTATTGAAGATTCAAAAGGGTTTATCTGGGTGGCCACAAGAGGTGGCGGATTAAACCGTTATGATCGTACAAAGAATAATTTTACCCGCTACTTAAATAATCCTTCCAATAAAAATAGCATAGCAAGCAACCTTGTTGATGGACTGGCAAAAGATGATCATGATAACTTGTGGATATGCACAGAAAACATGGGTTTGGATTTTTTGGATACAAAAACCAACCAGTTTACACACTATCGCCACGCTGCTAGAGCTAACAGTATTTGCGATGATAATACCAGGTGTGTTTTGCAGGACGCTGATAAAAACCTATGGATTGGAGGTTATGGCGGTCTGAATTTTTATAATAGCAAAACAAAACTATTCACCCATTACAGGCATGATCCGCTTGATACCAGCTCTCTCAGTAATGAGAATGTGAAAGTAGTATTTGAAGACAGTAAAAAGCGAATATGGTTAGGTACGGATGGCGGAGGCCTTCATTTATTCAATAGATACAAAAATAATTTTATACGCTTTCCATCTTCTCCCAATAAACCAAATAGTATTACAGCAGATGTAATTGCAGCAATAGGTGAAGATAAAGATGGAAATATTTGGGTAGGCACGGAGAATGGCGGACTTGATATTCTTGACCCGGAAACGGGTACTGTACAAGCTCTTCAACACGATGAGATTGATATTAAAAGCATAAGCCAGAATTCTATTTACTCTATTTATAGAGATGAGTACAATAGCATGTGGGTAGGTACTTACTCAGGCGGCATCAATATATTTAGTAAGGATGCCAATAAGTTTCCGCATTATTATCATACATCTGATGCAAATAGTTTAAGCAACAACAGTGTACTGTGTATTACAGAAAGCTCCAATGGCAAAATATGGATAGGCACAGATGGAGGTGGGCTAAATCTTTTTGATCCTGTAACCAAAAACTACCAGCACTTTTTTTATGATGCAAAAAACAAAAACAGCATTTGTGGTAATTATGTGCTTTGTGTAACTGAAGATAGTAAAGGCAATGTATGGATTGGCACGTGGGGCGATGGCATCACTGTATTTAATCCGGTTAAAAATACTTATCGCCATTACAAGTACAATTCTGCTGACACCAACAGTATCAATTGCAACAATGTGTATGCAATTTTTGAAGATAGCCATCACAATATCTGGATAGGCACTTATGGTGGAGGAGTAAATTTGTTTAATCCAAATACAAACAGTTTTACGCATTTGGATGAGAACACCAAAAATGCAGTGAGCCTGCAGATATATTCGCTTGCAGAAGATAAAGATGGTAATTTATATGTGGCCACCGATGGTAGTGGCCTGAAAATAATCAACAAAACTGATAAAAAACACCGATTACTATTGCATAATGCTGATGACAGTAATAGCATTAGCGACAATCGGATTAATTATCTTTTTAGAGACAATGAAGATAATATCTGGATCGGCACCATGAATGGCCTCGACTGCTTGCAAAGTTCAACCGGGAGAATAAAACACTATACGACTGATGATGGATTACCCAACAATGTAATTTTTGCTATCATAGAAGATGACAGTGATAATTTTTGGATAAGCACCAATAAGGGTCTTAGTAAGTTTAACAGAACAACTAAAACATTCAAAAATTATACACCGGCAGATGGTTTACAGTCATATGAATTTAAAGCACACGCTGTTTGCAAAAGCAAAGAAGGTGCCCTGTATTTTGGTGGTATTAACGGCTTTAATAAATTTTATCCACAAAACATAGAAGATGTAAATGTTGAATCACCAGTGGTTTTTACAGGATTCGAAATCTTCAACAGGAAAATAGCCATAGCTAAAAACAGTAATGACCCCTCTCCACTAAAGCAGGATATAACGGAAACAAAACAGATTGTACTCAGTTATCAGGATGCTGTGATATCCTTTGAATTTGCGGCATTAAACTATGCAGCCGCAGAACAAAAACAATATGCCTATTTAATGAAGGGCTTTGATAAAGATTGGAACTATATAGGTTCTAAACATACCGCCACTTTCACTAATCTCAATCCCGGCAAGTATGTATTTATGGTGAAAACAAAAAACAAAAACGGAGAATGGTCTCAAAATATCAGTTCTATAGAACTTATTATCAAACCTCCCTTTTGGCTTACCTGGTGGTTTGAAATGCTGGTGGCAGCGGCATTTATTACTGCTATCATCGCTTTTAACAGGGTGCGTTTTAACCTGATAAAAAAACAAAAAATATTATTGCAGAAAAAAGTAAGCGAGCAAACACAGCAATTGATGCTCTCTGCCAGTGAAGAAAGAAAGGCAAGAGAAGTGGCTGAAAAAGCAAAAGTGCAGGCAGAAAATGCCACCAGGGAGATGATGCAGAAGAATAAGGAAATTGAACAATTTGTTTACATCGCATCGCATGACCTGCAGGAGCCACTGCGTACCACAACTAGTTTTGTAGAATTACTACAGCGTCAATACAAGGGTAAATTAGATGAAAAAGCAGATAGATATTTGAACTTTATCACGGATGCTTCTAACAGGATGAAAACGCTGATAAAAGACCTGCTGGATTATTCAAGAATTGGTTCAAAAAAAGAACTTGCCAGGATTGATTGTAATGAAATACTGCAGGCAGTCTTAGCAGATCTTGGCAATGCAATCAACCAGGCAAATGCTGTTATCAATTACGACTCATTACCGGTAATCAGTGGCTATACAACTGAAATCAAGCAGTTGTTTCAGAATCTTATCATCAATGCAATCAAGTTTAGAAAAAAGGATGTTCCGCCACACATACACATATCCGTTACTTCACTTCCGGAGCATTGGAAATTTTCAGTTAAAGACAATGGAATAGGAATTGCACCGGAGCATAAAGACAAAATATTCCTGATCTTTCAGCGGCTGCATACAAAAGCTCAATACGAAGGATCAGGCATTGGACTGGCGCATGCTAAAAAAATTGTGGAGATACACGGAGGTGAAATATGGATTGAATCAATACCCGGAGAAGGAACTACGTTTTACTTTACGGTATCAAAAAAACTGGAAGATGTAAATAAATAATACTTGCAAAATTTTTGATCCATTTAGTTATAGCTTGAGTGATAAATGATGAATGCCGCAGGTTCACAATAATGTATGTAAGGGAAACCTGCGGCATTCATCATTCAGAAAACTAAACCCTATTTTTAACAGCATGCCTGTTTTTATCAGCCCACCATCCCCACAAAACCAATATCCATTGAGATAAACCAACATAGCCTATTGGTTTTACATCAGTGGGAGGCGGCCCAAAAATATTCATAAAATGTACCAGCAAAAGAAAAATAATAAGTGTCCAAAAACCAATACTTCCTTTTTTATTGACAGCATAGGTACTAGTTACATATAGATAAACTCCTGCAATAAAAATAAGTAGTTCTGCAATTAACGCTACGTACTTATATCTCCAAAGACCAAGGCCAAATTTTTCATCACCAATTGGTGTAAGAGGTAAATCAGGTATATGCACTATATAATCGAGTATCCAATGGCTTAACACCAGTGCACCTATTAAAAACGCTCCTTTTTTATTTTTGGTGAAGATCAAATACAAAGCACCAATTAACAAACTCCACCCTACTACAGCAAGTAAACTGTGTGATACAGGATAATCTGTAAAACTTAATGGAATGGGTGATGCAGGATCTGTAGCAATCTCTACATGCTCCATCCCGGTTAATAATAACAGTGGCCATAACAAGTCAAGCCATTGAGCAGCCAACATGGTAGCACCCAGGGAAGGGCGGCTGTCTATTTTTTTGGCAGCCAGTGCTGCCGCAAAATGTCCAATAAACATATCGTTTTTGCTGCTAATGTACAGGAAAAGTGATAAAAATGATAGTAGTCAAAATTGATGCTGAGAGGAATGATTACAAGAATTGTTCACACAAAGAAACTATAAAAGAAACAACGATTAGCTTCCGTTCCCTCCTTGCATTGTTCGTATTCTTCACGTAAATAAAACAGCGCTTTTTCGTTTGTAGCTCACCATTATTAGGCTGGGCTGCAAAAAATGCCATACCATCCACAATAAGGATAGCGTTAAAAATTTACATTGATTCTATGCCGCAATTAAAAAATAATGGGGAATAAAACGAAGTTTACCTCTGTTCAACAAAACAAGAAAAGCCACCTGGTTATTCATTCACAGATGGCTTTCTAATTCAAACTGATCTTAAAGTTTTTATTATTCAATCTTCATTTTATAAAATGACCGCCAAACAAATACCAGTGCAATCAATAAGAACAGTAGTCCAAAATAAGGAGCATAGTATCGGAAATTTTCAGAGATTGATATCTCCATCGCCAGCAAACCAAACAATGTAGTGAATTTGATAATTGGATTCAAGGCAACAGAGGAGGTATCTTTAAAAGGATCACCTACGGTATCTCCCACTACAGTAGCATCATGCAATGGCGTTCCTTTTTCTTTTAAATCTACTTCTACCAGTTTCTTTGCATTATCCCATGCACCACCGGCATTTGCCATAAAGATGGCCTGGAACAAACCAAAAACAGCAATTGCAATCAGGTAACTAATAAATAATGCCACCGCATTTTCGCTACCAATGCCGGCGGGTGAAGAAAGAAATGCAAAGGCCAGTGCAAAAAAGAACACTGCAACAAAAATATTGAACATGCCCTTCTGTGCATACTGAGTACAAATCTTCACTACATCTTTTGATCTTTCTACATCTGCTTTTCTGGGCGCATTCGGATCAAGGTTGATATGTTCTTTGATATACTTCACCGCCCTGTGTGCACCAGTAGTTACCGCCTGCATGGATGCACCCGTGAACCAATAAATAACTGCACCACCTAAAATAAAGCCAAGCAATGCATAAGGATTTAACAGGTTCAATAATTTTTCAGGTTCAATGTTGAGTGTGGATTTAATCATGAGGATCAAAGAAAAAATCATGGTGGTAGCACCCACTACAGCAGTACCAATTAATACAGGTTTGGCCGTAGCTTTAAATGTGTTACCAGCTTCATCGTTTGCCTCTAAATAATATTTAGATTTTTCCCAGTCGGGTTTAAAGCCAAAATCTTTTTCTATTTCTTTATCAATACCAGGAAGTGTTTCCACTAAAGACAGCTCGTACACCGATTGGGCATTATCAGTAACAGGTCCATAACTATCTACTGCAATGGTAACAGGCCCCATACCCAGCATACCAAATGCCACCAGGCCAAATGCAAAGATGGAAGGATACAACATTAAACTGGTAAGATCATAAGTGCTTGCGCCATACGCAAAGAACATGAGCAACACAAATATCAAACCTTTCCAGAAGGCAGAGAAATTACCAGCCACCAATCCTGATAATAAAACCAATGATGCTCCCCCTTCCCGGCCTGCATGCACAATTTCCTGCACATGATCAGTTTTAGGTGACGTAAATATTTTAGTGAATTCGGGTATTAATGCCGCACCCAATGTGCCACAACTGATAATGGTGGCTAATACCCACCATGAATTGGTATCACCATTTAAATCAGGTAACATTATTTTGCTCACTGCAAATGTTACCAATATGGAAATGATAGAAGTAATCCAAACTAAGTTCGTTAATGGCCTTTCAAAATCAAGGTCTTCATTTTTTCCGTACAGGGCTTCGCTGATAAATCCATTGATCCAGAAAGAAAATATGGAAGTAACCACCATCAGTATACGCATTACAAAAATCCAAACCAGCAATGCTGTTTGCACCTGTTGATCATGCACTGCCAATAAAATAAAAGAGATCAGCGCTACTCCCGTTACACCATAGGTTTCAAATCCATCTGCTGTTGGGCCAACAGAGTCTCCTGCATTATCTCCAGTACAGTCTGCTATCACACCAGGGTT
>CAZDHQ010000244.1:0-6670 GCA_964505135.1 uncultured Ferruginibacter sp. | reverse complement strand
AATGAAAGCGATTGATGAACTGCATCTGAATGGCATTAAAGTTTTTGCCAGTGAGATGACCGCAAAAAAGAAAGTATTTGAATTGGATTTAAAAGAACCCTGCGCCATTGTATTGGGAGGCGAGGAACATGGGATCTACCCTGCATTAATGAAAATATGTGATGAACAGTTTCAAATACCGATGACGGGAGACTTTGAGTCCTTGAATGTGTCAGTGGCCAATGGGGTTATTTTGTATGAAGTGATGAAGCAACGTTTGTTTTAACTTTTTGATAGTTCCATTAATACTTCCATCGCTCTCTGAGCATCTTTGCTATCCACAAAAATATGATCGTGGTAGTAAGCTGCCACCACATTGCAACTGATTCTCTGCCTGGCCAAGGCACTGGAAAATGCAGCAGTTAAACCAACTGCTTCCAATGAAGAGTGAACGTTTAGAGTAATCCATGCAGCTATGTATTGATAGCTCAATTTCCATTCATCAGCGACTGGCCTGCTTATTACTATAGTGTAAGCTTCTGCTTCTTTGAAAACGCAGGTTACCTGTTTTATATCAATTTTGTTTATATCCTCCAGGGTGCAAAAAACAAATTCACCTTCATGCAAAAATGGCGTCATTGTTTTTATTAACTGCTTAAGGTCTTTTTCTCCGCTCATGGTTTCTTTATTTTAGAAAGAAAAATAAATATATTGATGTAATTATTCAAACATATAATAGCGATAAAAAATTGCATCTCATTTTACCTTAAATTTGAAATTGCCGAATTATATTTTCACGTTATAACCAAAACAAACAATGAGTAAAAAGCTTCCCCTGCTGATCATAGCCTGTAGTTTTTATTTTTTAGCATCGGCACAAACCAGCCCTGTTACTGGTTTTAGCAAGGCCGCTGCAGAAAGCCATTTAGCCACGGAAAAGAAGTTTGATGCATTGCTCAAGGCTTCTAATGTAGATACCTATATAAAAGATCTATCTGCAGTTCCGCATCATGTTGCATCACCAGGTGGTGAAGCCAATACCCAATACATCGCTGATAAGTTTAAGAGTTGGGGACTGGAAACAGAAGTAGAAACATTTTATGTGTTATTTCCTACACCTGTAACAAGAGTATTGGAAATGACTGGGGCAAAACCATTTAAAGCAGCATTGAGAGAACCAGCGTTAAAAGAGGATGTTACTTCTGGTCAAAAAGGACAATTGCCCGTTTACAACTGCTGGAGTGCAGATGGAGATGTAACCGCAGAACTGGTGTATGTAAATTATGGAGTGCCTTCTGATTATGAAATGCTGGAAAGAATGGGTGTAGATGTAAAAGGAAAAATTGTGATTGCAAAATATGGAAGAAGCTGGCGTGGCATCAAACCAAAAGTAGCACAAGAACATGGCGCTATTGGTTGTATCATCTACAGTGATCCAAAGGAAGATGGTTATTACCAGGGTGATGTCTATCCTAAAGGTCCATATAGGCCGGAGAATGGTGCTCAAAGAGGTTCTGTAGAAGATATGCCTATCTACCCCGGAGATCCGTTGACTCCGGGTGTTGGTGCTACGAAAGATGCACAAAGACTGGACAGGAAAGATGCTATTAACCTGTTGAAGATTCCTGTGATTCCTATCAGCTATGCAGATGCAAAACCATTATTGGAGAGTCTGGGTGGCCAAGTGGTACCTGATGGATGGAGAGGTGGTTTGCCTATTACCTACCATGTTGGTCCCAGCACTGCAAAAGTGCATCTGAAATTGTCATTTGATTGGCAGGTAAGGCCAATCCATAATATTATCGCAAAAGTAAAAGGAAGTGAATTGCCTGACGAATGGATCATTCGGGGTAATCACCATGATGCATGGGTAAATGGGGCTGCCGATCCTGTTAGTGGATTGGCTGCAATGATGGAAGAAGCAAGGGCATTGGGTGAGCTGGTAAAGAATGGCTACAAGCCAAAACGTACCATTGTGTATTGTGCCTGGGATGGGGAAGAGCCTGGTCTATTGGGTTCAACAGAGTGGGTAGAGTTTCATGAGAATGAACTGAAAGAAAAAGGGGTGATCTATATAAATTCGGATGGAAACGGAAGAGGGTTTGTAGATGCCGGGGGCTCCCAGGCACTGGAACCAGCATTTACAGAAATTGTAAAAGATGTAAAAGATCCGCAAACCAATGTAAGTGTTTTTGACAGGAGATTATATGCATCTATTATAGGCGCAGGATCTGTGCAGCAGAAAAAAGAATTGATGGGTAAAACTACATTTGAGCTGGAGGCGCTTGGTTCCGGATCAGATTTTTCTCCTTTTGCTCAGCATGTTGGTATTCCTTCGTTGAACCTTGGTTTTGGTGGAGAAGATGGCGATGGTCAATATCATTCCATTTATGATTCATATGATCTCTACAAAAGATTCAAAGATCCCACTTTCGAATATGGTGTAGCATTAGCAAAGGTAGCAGGCAGAACAACTTTGCGTTTTGCTGATGCAGAAATCTTGCCTTTCGATTTTCGTAATCTTCAAAGCACTTTAGCAAAATACGTAAGTGAGGTAATCAATCTCTCCAATGATATGAGAGAAAGTACGGCTACAGAAAATAAAATAATTAAAAGTAATTATTATAGCATTGCCAAGAATGCAAGTGAACCGCTGTTGCCCCCATCTGCTAAGGATGAAGTGCCTTATTTAAATTTTGCTTCATTGCAAAATGCTGTAGCGGAACTTAAAAATGCTGCTGACTCATTGAGCAATGTAATCAGTAAAGAAAATATCAGCGATGCAAAAAAAGCAGCACTTAATAAGCAATTGTATAAAGCAGAGCAAACCTTGCTTACCAAAGATGGCTTGCCCCGTCGTGGCTGGTATAGGCATAGTATTTATGCACCCGGGTTTTATACAGGCTATGGTGTAAAAACATTACCCGGTATAAGAGAAGCTATTGAGCAACGCAACTGGAAGGAAGCGCAGGAGCAAATTGAAATTACAGCAAGTGCAATTAATCAACTTACTACCTATTTAAACGCAACAGTAAAAAATTTGTAGATAAAAACTATCCTGATGTTTTTGAGAGCGGTATTTTAAAGTGCCGCTCTTTTTATTTATTGAATATATAACCTATAGTAAAACCTGCTGATCTTGTTTTTGCTTTACTGGTATTATCATTACTGAGATTGGTAAAGCCCAGATTACTGTAGATAGTGAAATTGAGATGGCTCTTAAGCAAATAAGAAAGTTGTAATCCAATGCCAGCATTTAGTTTTTTTACCTGGTCTTGCCCGTTTCCAAAACTAATGGTCTGATTAATCACAGAACTATTGCTGGAAACGATGGAGCCATTTTGAGAAACTTCTTCAAAAGTTTTGGCTTTTATCCTTCCATTTAAACCAATACCAAGAAAAGGTCCTGCACCTGCAATGAATGTATGTTTGTTGGATTGCAGCTTAAAGCAAACCTTGGCAGGAATATTTAAAAAAGCGGCATTCAGTTTTGCGGAAATAGTTTCTTTGTAAGACATGCCATTGTTCTGAAACGACAGGTCCGAGCTGGCCTTGCCATGATAATTTTCATATTGCAATCCAGTTTGCAGATAAGCATTGTTGCTGATTGGGATATTTACATCACCTGAAATAATATATCCCATGCCTGCACTTAAACTGCTACCTTCTTCTTCCGAATAGCTACTGAGATTGCCAACATTTATGCCACCGTTTACACCAAAGAAAACCTGGCCTTGAGAAAAGGAAAAAGTAATACAAAGCAGAGCTGTGCCGATAAAAGTTTTCATTGATCTTGTTTGATAGGTTAAACCGGTTGTTTATTTTACGCTGTTTTAAAAGGTCGAAATTGAAATAATAAAATTATGACGCCTGCAGTGATAAACACATCTGCAAAATTGAAGATGCCGGTACGAAGGCTATTGATGCCTATGTTCATAAAATCTGTTACGTGGCGGTCAAAAAGAATTCGATCAATAATATTACCAAGTCCGCCGGAAATGATCAATGCAAAAGCGATTAATTTAGGCCAATTTATTCTGTCAGTTTGTTTAATAACGTACACGCTCATACCAACAAGCAGTGCAAGCGGCAGTACGCTTAACAGCCAGAAGCTTGTGTTCTTTGAAAGGCCATCACCAAGGCTCATAGCAGCACCTGTATTTTCTACATATACCAAACGAAACGTGTCATGAAAATAAGAAATAGCCTCATTATCTTTTAAGTGTTCTTTTGCTAACTCTTTACTTGCTCTATCCCAACTGACAAGTGTAAGTGAAGAGCAACAGAATAATAAGATTTTGATCCATCTTTTCATCATAACAAAATATTTATTAAGATATCTTATCTGCGAAACAAGCTTGCCCAGTTATCAATCACAAATAAAACCAAAAAGATAATGCCTGTTAACATAGCTGCCGGAGTGTAAAGAAAGCTTAGCATTGCGGTGCATAAACCGAGGGCAGACAGTATCATTGCCATCAAATTTCGGTTGCCATGTGCAGTAAATGATAAAGGATATTGCAGTTTGCCGAGTGGTACAGATGAACCCATAAAAGCAAATGTAGCAATTAGTAATGCCATGCTCCAGTTACTGTCTTTTGCCAGCGGAAGGCTAAAAGAAAGTACCAGGCAGATGATGCCCAATAAAAGACTACCCGTAACCGTTAGTGCGGTATTTTTTTCAGTTTTGTCCAGCGCATATTTACTGTCTTTATGAAATAGTAAAAAGAAATTGGCGATAGGATTTATTAGCCATGAAGTAAAAACAAACAGCAAATACACACCCACAATAATTCCAGAAATATATTGAGTACTGTTGCTCTGTTTAAAAGCAGCTGAAGATAACCTAACGGCAAGGTATAGCCCAAGCGGAATCATCCACCTTGCGTTCCTGCCCTTATTGTGTATCCAAAAACTATATTGCAGTAGCCATTTGTATGGAGGTATTTTTGATTTTAAGGCTTCCTTTAATCCTTCCTTTGCATTGTGCATGTTTGGATTAATGCGTAATGCTTCTCTAAAATGATGGGCTGCTAATTTATGTTTTCCTTTTTCAAGATAATTCCATCCCACAGTGTTGTGGGTCATTTCGTTGTCAGGATCTTTTGCCAGTGCATGCTGCATTGTTTCGATTGCAGCATCCGTCATTTTTAATTTATTCAATGCAATGGATCGTACATTCAGGCAGGTAATGCTTTCAGCATCAATGGCCAGTCCTTCATTTGCTTTGGTCAAAGCCTGGTTAAAATCTTTTTCATCACAATATACATAAGCCATCAAACCGTATGGTTCTGCAAACCATGGATTAAGCCTGATAGATTCATTCAGCATATTGATCGCTGCGCTATTGTCATTATTACGATAAAAACCAAATCCAAGTAAGTAATGATAGTAGCTGTTGTAAGGAGCAATAGCAATAGCGGCATGTAGGGTATTAATGCCTCCTTCAAATTCTTTTAGCGAAAATTGGCAACGGGCAAAAAGCGCCAATGCCTCATCATCCTCCGGGTTTTGTTCTAAAGCATTTTTAAGTTGCCGCATAGCCTCTTCAATACGGCCATGGTCCAGTAATAATTTTGCTCGTTCTATAAAAGGTGAAGTTTCTATCATTGGATTGTATTTAAGGGTTCTTAAAGCAAGATAGGAAATTTAACTTCATTTAATAGTTTTTTATTGGTTAATGCAGTGACAGATTTATTTCTTCATCTTCATGTATTTCAAAATGTCATCGTACAAACTTGATTCGTTGGCATACAATGCATAATTTCTTGCTGATGCAAACCACTCAAGTGTAGTAGGTTTGTGTTGTTTGGCTGCATTCAATAAATCTTTTGTTGTAATTGGTTGAATGCTTCCTTTTAGCATGCTTTCTCTTAATTTTTCTTCTGCAGCAATATCAATGATAGCAGTAAGGTCTGCGCCAGAGTAATCGTTGGTAGCAGCAGCTACTTTTTTTACGTCTATACTTTCAACAGGTTTGTCTTTCAATATTGATTGTAAAATCTCAATTCTTGCTGCTTCATCCGGTGGTGCTACAAATATTACCCGGTCAAATCTTCCAGGCCTTCTAAAAGCCGCATCAACACTCCAGGGAGCATTGGTTGCAGCCAATATCAATACACCATCATTGCTGGAAGAAGCTCCATCCATTTCTGCCAAAAATTGGTTGATCACGTGGCGCATGGCAGATTGTTTCAAATCACTTCTACTGGCGCCCATTGCATCTGCCTCATCAAAAAATAAAACACATGGCTTATTGCGGCGTGCCAGTTCAAATATTTCATGCAGGTTTTTTTCGCTGTTGCCAATCCACATGTCTAATATATCATGCAAACCAATATTGATAAATTTTGCATCTATTTCTCCTGCGGTTGCTTTGGCAATAAAAGTTTTACCACAGCCCGGAGGGCCATATAATAAAATACCACCACCACTTTTTTTACCAAATGCTTTAAACAGGTCAGGATTTTTTAGGGGTTGAATGATCTTGATGGAGATTTCATCTTTTATTTTTTGCATGCCACCTACATCAGCAAACTTGATGGTAGGTTTTTCCATGAAATAGGCATCATCATTGTTGAAATGATCATTGATAAAATCATCCATTTCATTTCCGTTGGGCATACGTAATGCACTGTCTATTTCATCATCGGTAAAGTCAGGATATTCATCCAGCAACTGCTGGTATTCT
>CAZDHQ010000243.1:0-6695 GCA_964505135.1 uncultured Ferruginibacter sp. | reverse complement strand
CATGCTGGTAGAAGGCGGCAAAGGAGTAAAAGGAGCAACAGTGCATTCCCGCCATGATCACCGGATTGCCATGGCATGTGCAGTAGCAGCATTAAGTGCAGGCGGAGAAACAATTATTGAAGAGGCAGAAGCGATCAATAAATCTTATCCTGATTTTTATGAGCACATCAAAAGTTTAGGTGCTTCAATAGTGGAATTACAAACAGTTAAATAAAATATTTTAAGGTGAATAGTTTCGGAAGAATTTTCAAGGTTTCAATTTTTGGTGAATCACATGGTAATTGTGTAGGTATTAATGTGGATGGATGCCCTGCAGGCTTGCCCTTATCAGTAGACGATTTTACTGTAGATATTGAAAGAAGAAAGTCAGGTGCTAAAGGAACTACACCAAGAAAGGAAGATGATATTCCAAAAATCATGAACGGTGTGTTCAATAATAAAACCACCGGCGCACCTATTACTATTTTGTTTGACAATAACAATACAAGAAGCGGCGATTATGAAAAGCAAAGAGCTGTACCAAGACCAGGTCATGCTGATTTTGTTGCAACAAAAAAATTTGGTGGTTATGAAGATTTCAGGGGCGGTGGTCATTTTAGCGGTAGGCTAACTGTTTGTTTGGTTGCTGCAGGTGTTATTGCAAAGAAATTATTGCAAAACATTAAAGTGGAATCAACCATTCTTGAAATAGGTGGTGAAAAAGATATAGAGAAAGGTTTACAAAAAGCGATTGATGCAAAGGATACGATTGGCGGTATAGTTGAATGCCGTGTAAATGGCCTGCCTATTGGCTTGGGTGAACCATTCTTTGATTCTGTTGAATCTGCATTGGCTCATGCTATATTTGCGATACCTGCAGTAAGAGGCATCGAATTCGGAACTGGTTTTGCTGCTGCAAAAATGTTTGGCAGTGAACACAACGACTGGATTGAAAATGCAGAAGGTAAAACCAAAACCAATCATGCAGGTGGTGCGGTAGGTGGTATTACCAATGGCAATGAGCTGGTATTTCGTATTGCTATTAAACCAACTTCATCTACGCCAAAAGAACAACAAACACTAAACGTAGAAACTGGCGCCATTGAAAGTTTTTCTGTAAAAGGTAGACATGATCTCTGTATTGCATTGCGTGTGCCGGTGGTACTGGAAGCTGTTACGGCATTTGTATTAACAGACCTGATGATGCTGGAGCAACGCATAGGAAGAGTACACCAGTTACCACCTTTGTTTCTTAGATAGTTTTTTCAGATCATTAAAACTCAGATCCAGTAATTCATAATCACTTGAATTGGGTAAGGCATAATGCCACCATTCTGTTTCCAGCGCTTTGAAACCATATTTCCCCATGGTGTTTTTTAACAGCAAACGATTTTGTAAAACTTCAGCAGGCAATGCGGTAAAATCATGATGAGCAGAGTCTGTGAAGTTATCAAAGCCAGTGCCCATTGCTAATTCTTTTTTTGTTTTCAAATCAATGATGGTTAAATCAACAGCAATGCCACGGTTGTGTCCACTGCCTTTTTTAGGATCAGCTGTATAGCGATCATCTTTCACTAACTCCCACATCATTTCCGTAGCTGCGTAAGGCCGGTATGCGTCAAAGATTTTTAAGCCTAAGCCTTTTTGATTGAGTTCTGCCTGCACTTTTTTTAAGGCTTCAACAGCATCTGCTCTTAGAAAACTTGTGTTAATTATTGGGTAGATTCTTTTGTGCAGGAAATTATTTTCGGATGCATATCTTAAATCGAAGTTGATAAAAGGAATGGTCTTTCTTACATCAATCATTCTTTTTGATGGACTTTTTCCAATAATCGATTGAAATGTTGATATTTCTTTAATAACAGACAAGCCATACTGGTTTGGCTCAATTTTTTGTGCAGAAGCATTTAGCCAACGGCATACAAAAACCAGCAGGCAAACCGTTATTATATTAAATCTATTCGTTAATTTGGCCTTTGATATCCGTGTCATAATTATGAAAATCTTCTTTTGAAAAATACAATTATTCCAGCAATTATGCACCTTAATAAGAGCAACGTTTTTCAATTCTCTCTACTGCTGATCTGTGTAATCGTTCTTTCCTGTAACCATTCAGGAAAGAAGGAAAAAACCATTAAGCCAAACGATACTGCTAAACTGGAAGAGAAAGTGGAAGGAGATATCAAGGATGTGATCCAGTTTGCATTTGATCATGGTGGAAGAATTGATGATACCCTTAAGCTGAAATTTTTACCTGCTACTGAAAAATTTTACGATGCACATAACTACGTTCCAGTATGGAGTAAAGAAAAGAAATGGCAAACATTAGCAGATTCTCTGGTAGAGTTTGTGAAGCAGTCAGAGCTGTATGGACTGTTTCCTGCAGATTATAATTTCAATTATTTAAATTCAGTTAAAGAAAAGCTGGCAGCTGATTCTTTGCATAAAATAGATGAGGAAGAATGGCTCAAAGCAGATGTAATGTTCACAGATGCAGGCCTGCGTGTTTTAAGAGATATTAAATATGGAAGATTTAGCATCAATACATTTACAACAGTTGATTCAGCAACAAGATCAGATTACATCATCAGCAAACTAAATGATATTGTCCAGCAAAATAATTTATCTGCCATCATTGAATCATCAGAACCTACGCTTACTGGTTACAGGGATTTAAAAGCTGGTATCAAAAGATTTGTAGACAGCATGGATCGCAAGACCTATACCTATGTTGTGTATCCTATCAAACCTAATAATGAAAAAGATTCATTTTGGTTTGTAAAAACACTACAAAAAAGATTAAGTGAAAGCAAGTGTGCAGAAATAACACCCTCACTTCCCGATTCAACAATGTTAAGTTCTTATGTAAAAAAATACCAGAAGCTAAAAGGCATTAAACAGGATGGATTAATTTCTTCCTCATTGATCAAAATGATCAACACCAATGATGTAGAAAGATTCAAGCGCATTGCGATTACGCTTGACCGTTATAAGCAATTGCCTGATACCATGCCGCAAAAATACATCTGGGTAAACCTGCCCGCTTATTACATGGAATTGAGAGACAGTGATACGGTAGTGTTTCGTTCAAAAGTGATCTGTGGAAAGCCGGAAACAAGAACACCATTGCTTAAAAGTGAGTTGAATAATATGGTTACTTATCCAACCTGGACAGTACCTACAAGCATCATCGCAAAACAGTATTTACCTAAACTAAAAACAAATCCAAATTATCTTACAAAGATTGGTTTAAAGCTGGTGGATGGTAAAGGTGATGATGTAGATCCTAATAAAATTAATTGGGCGAAATATACCAAGGGCATTCCTTACAAAGTGATGCAAAACAGCGGTGACGATAATGCACTTGGTGTGCTAAAATTTAATTTTGAAAATCCTTATGCCGTATACCTGCATGATACAAACCAGCGTTATCTGTTTAAGAAAACTTCACGTGCTTTAAGTCACGGCTGTGTTAGGGTGCAGGAATGGGAAAAATTAGCGCACTATATTGTGCAAAATGATAGCCTGAATTTAAAGCCGGGTGATTCGATGCGTTACAATACAGACTCAATCAATAGCTGGATAAACAACAAAATCACTAAACGGGTTCCAATAAAAAATAAAATTCCCTTGTTTATTAACTATTTTAGTTGTGAGGGTAAGGATGGAAAGATTACTTTTTACGATGATATTTATGGAGAAGATAAGGCGGTGAGGGAAAAATATTTCACTCAAAAGTAGTATCACCTTAATTGCCATACATGAAATTATGCTTACCAACTTTTCGCTGCTTTGCCCGTAAAACTGCCGTGATTATAATTACTGCAATAACGGTGGCTTCCTATTCTTCTTTGGCACAGGCAAATCAACCTGATTTAAAAGCAACCGCAGACAAGCCTTCAGTAAAAAAGGTTTTTTATGGCCAGGCCAGTTTTTATTCCAATAAATTTAATGGAAGAGAAACGGCCAATGGAGAAATATTCAGCCAAAAGAAATTTACCTGTGCCTGTAATGTGCTGCCCATGGGTACATGGATAAAAGTTACCAATCTAAGAAATGGTAAATCAGCCATTGTCAAGATTAATGACAGGTTGCATCCTAAGATGAGGCGTATTGTAGACCTAACCAGTGCTGCTGCAAAAAAGTTGGGTTTTACTGCAGCCGGTTTAACAAGAGTAAAGGTGGAAGTTTATGGTAAGAAGAAGCCGGATGAGTAGATTTCATTAAATTTTGTCTTTAACTTTGATAAAATGTTCAAAAAGCATGAACTACAGAATATCATTTCGGGAACTGGCTATTTTGCAAAAGGAACTTTTATCCAGGCAGTTACCAACTACCTTAGAGAATGCAAAAAAACAGGTTCAATTTCTCAAGAAGTCGAGCTCATCAAAGAGCAAGAAGCAAAAGCTTTAATAGCGTTCGCATCGGAAAATAGTATTCTCCATTCCACTTTCCATTCAACCAGATTTATTGCAGAGGGTGCAGAGCAAAAGGTTTATCTTGATGAAGATGGCGTAAATGTTGTCAAACTAAATGATGCGATATTTTACAGGAACTGGGAAGACTATTTGCATAGCCTGTTGCTTCATAATTATTTTTTCCCTTCCACCTACTATCAATTAAATGGCTTTCTGATTTATAACGATATACTATATGCAATGGTTAAGCAACCTTACGTATATGCAACAGAAGAAACAAATGTCGAAATAATAAGAGAGCTTATGTTTATGAACGGGTTTGATAATATTAAGAATGAAGATTATTATAATCCTGACTTAGGAATCATTCTGGAAGATTTGCACGATGAAAATGTAATAATAAATCAAGGAATTCCATTTTTTATTTACACCGTATTCTACCTGACGAAAGAATTTTATTTGGTCGATTGACTCGCTCTACTAACCTCTCATCTCTTCCGCCCACTTATCTCTTTCATCTGGTGAAAATTTCCACGGCGCAAAATTATTTTCCACGTTGCCAAACATCATATTCCATTCCTGTGGCGCATTGCTTTCTTCCATTATCAAGGAACGGCGCAATTGTAAAATAATATCAAGTGGACTAATACTTACAGGACATTGTTCAACGCATGCATTGCAGGTGGTGCAGGCTCTTAATTCTTCTACAGAAATACAGGAATGCAATAGCGTTTTTCCATCATCAACAAACTGCTTGTTCTGATCAATATTTTTACCTACTTCGTCCACCCGATCCCTGGTGTTCATCATGATCTTTCTTGGGCTTAATAATTTACCTGTTTGGTTAGCAGGGCAGGCAGCAGTACATCGGCCACATTCCGTACAGCTATAGGCATCCAGTAAATTACGCCAGCTTAAATCCATCACATCCTTTGCGCCAAACTTAATAGGCGCTTGTTCACCAGTAGGAGCCAATTCTGGCTGCATCATGTATTTTACTTCATTTTGCACTTGTTCCATGTTTGTCATCTTACCCTGTGGCGTCAATCTTGCATAATAAGCATTGGGAAAAGCAAACATAATGTGCAGGTGTTTGCTGTAAGGCAGGTAATTTAAAAATGCCAAAATACCTACGATGTGCAGCCACCAGCAACTGCGTTCAATTATCACCAAAGTTGAGTTAGAAAACCCATTGAATATCGGTGCCAGCATACCGCTGATGATAAAGCTGCCGGTATCATGATAATGTTCAGCACCCTGCACTTGCAAAGCCCTGTCAGTTGCATTCATTTTTAAAAACAGCAGCATTAAAATAATCTCTGTAACCAAAATATAATTGGCATCGCTTTTTGGCCAGCCATTGAGATCGCTGCTGGCTAAGCGTTTCACCTTTGTTACATTTCTTCTCCATAAAAAAATTACACAAACAATGATCACCCCCACAGCAAGCAATTCAAACGCATCAATCAAAAAAGTATAGAAGCCACCCAATAGCGGAAAGAATAATCTATGTGTGCCTAAAATGCCATCCAGTACTATTTCCAGCACTTCGATATTGATAATAATAAACCCTGCATAAATCACCAGGTGCATCATCGCTACCAATGGATTCTTAAACATTTTCTTCTGCCCCAATGCAAGCAGCAACACATTTTTCCATCGCAGGCCTGGATTGTCACTAAAATCTTCTTCCCTGCCCAGCAATATATTTCGCCTGATGGTTTTAATGTTTTTTGTGAACAACCAAACGGCAGCCGCCAGTATGGCCGCAAAGAGTATTTGAAACAGCAAATGCATAAATCGTTTTTACGTCACTAAGGTAATTATTTCCACCTGTTTAATTGTTTGATTGTTGATTTGTTGCTAATTTCCGTTTTCCAATTATTATACAGTGAACAACGGGAAAAATTATATCTTATCAAAGGAAATCGCCAGTAAAAAATTAAGCCGCATGGCGCTTGAAATAGTAGAGCGTAATTACAATGAACCAAGGCTGATCTTGCTGGGCATTAAAGATAATGGAACAGTAATAGCAGACATCCTTGCCGGCCATTTGAAACAATCTTTTAGCGGTGAAATACAAGTGGGTTCTTTGGCAATGGATAAAAAGAGGCCAACAGAAATAGCGATTGAACCATCCTTTAGTTTTGATAACGAAATAGTAATATTGATAGACGATGTTGTGAATAGTGGTAAAGCATTTTTGTATGCTTTAAAACCATTGCTTGCTGCCTATCCAAAAAAAATACAAACAGCCGCATTGGTAGAAAGAACACACAAATCATTTCCTGTGGCTTT
>CAZDHQ010000242.1:0-6735 GCA_964505135.1 uncultured Ferruginibacter sp. | reverse complement strand
CAGGAATTTTGAGGTTTAAAGCTAAAGAAGGTTTCCAGGCAGATGCAGGTGCTGATAAAGCAGTGGAAATAAAATTTTAATCATTGAACAGTGGGTATATTTTCCTTTTTAAAAAAACCAAAGCAATACTTCACACCGAAAGAAATGGAGGTGATAGTAGAAGCTATTCGCCAGGCAGAAATGCAAACCAGCGGAGAGATACGGGTGTATGTTGAAAGCAAGAACCCACTGATAAGCACTATTGACAGGGCGGCTGAAATTTTCTATCAATTAAAGATGCAGGAAACGGACAATCGCAATGCAGTGTTACTTTACCTGGCAATGGATCATCATGAAGTAGCATTGTTTGGTGATGAAGGAATACATGCTAAAGTGGGGACTGAATATTGGCAGCAGGAAGTAAAGGAAATGATTTCAAAATTTTCTGACCAAAGTATCAGCAGTGGTATTGTTAACTGCATTACTCATATTGGACAAGCTTTAAAAGAGAAATTCCCTTATGACAAAGTCACTGATAAAAATGAATTGCCCGATGAAATTGTTTTTGGGAAATGATGAAAAAGCAATCAATGAAAAAAAACTTCTCCATAATTTTAGTGTTGCTTAGTTTCTTATCCTGTGTGCTTAAAGCGCAGGATATAGATAAAATTATCAATACTCCCCCATCCCCGCCCAGGCTTGTAAATGATTACGCAAATGTTTTAACCAGCGACCAGGCTGCTTCACTTGAACAGAAATTAGTTGATTTTGATAAGGCTACATCCAATCAAATTGCTGTTGTCCTGGTTCAATCATTAAATGGGAGAGATATTGGTGACGCTGCCACAGAACTAGGCAGAAAATGGGGTGTGGGGCAAAAAAATAATAACAATGGCGTCGTATTACTGGTAGCAATTGCGGATAGAAAACTAAATATTTCACCGGGAGATGGACTTGAAAAATCGCTGCCGGATTTGGTTTGCCAGCAAATTATTGAAACTGCCATCAAGCCTAATTTTAGAGGACAGGATTATTACCGTGGACTGGATGAAGGAACTGATGCCATAATGCAGGCCACAAAGGGCGAGTTTAAAGCACCACAAGGCTACTATAAAAACAAAGGTATATCTGCCGGCAGGGTCATCCTCATTATCATCATTATTATTATTGTTTTATCACTGATGTCTGGTGGTGGCCGTGGTGGCTCTTTTATGAGCAGGCGTGGCTACCGTGGTTTTAATGGACCTGTTATTTTCCCTGGCGGCTGGTCTGGTGGCGGCGGCGGTTGGTCTGGCGGAGGCGGTGGTGGTGGCGGTTTTGGAGGATTTGGCGGGGGCGGATTTGGTGGTGGTGGATCAAGCGGCAGTTGGTAAACAAAGATTTTATAAAGCAATGAGCCTCCAAAACAGAGGCTCATTTTATTGCCGGTTATTTATTTAAAGGTTGAAATGATTTTTGCTTAAGGTGGTGTAATTGATTTATATAATTGCCGAAAGCTGTTTATTAAAATCGTTTTTCATTTTGGTGAAATCCTTTTCCAGGTGCTCTATTTCATTTCTTAGCTTTTGCTGATTCTTTAGCACTTTATCATCCAACTGCTTTTCTTTTAATTTTCTTTCCTGGGCCCTTGCATCATGTACTATCTCATTTATAAATTCATCTTTTAAAATAAACATGTTTTGAAAATGTTCCGCTTCGTTTAAAAAGTCTTTATCAATTTTATGATCAACTGCTATGCTAAGGCGTGTTTTTAAATAGGAATTCTCCTGCTTAAAAAAATCAAGCAGCCGTATCCATCCGGCACATTCGTGCAGAAACAATTCCAGCTTGTTGGTTCTTTCGCCTTTATTTTGATCATGCAGCATATTACCGATATGCTTTTTAATTTTCGAATATTGATTATGGTTTTGCACAGCAGCTTATTGTTTTTTGGGCGGCACTTTCAGCAGGACTGATATAAGGAATACCAAGCCCCATGCCACGTAAAATAAGTAAACAAGCCATCAGCATCATCATATATGGGTAGGCTGCTCTTATCTTTTGCCTCAATTGCACACCGATGAAATTTCCCCAAAATGCTATACTCCACATCACCGGCAAAGTGCCTAATCCAAATGCAGCCATAAATACGATACTATTCGGAATACTACCTGCAGCAGTTGCTCCTGCAATGGCTAAATACACCATACCGCATGGTAGTAACCCGTTTAAAAAACCTATTGCAAACAATGTTGATTGATTCTTTTTAAAAAAGAGTTTACCAAAAGTTTGACGAAAGCGCTCAAAAAATTTATTTCCAATTCCTGCATTTTTAAATGTTGATGGAAACAATTTTGGAATAATAACCAGCAATACAATTACCGCTCCGGCTATAATGGAAAGCCATTGCTGAAAACCAAACAGGGCAAAGCTCTTACCAAGCAAGCCGGCAGCAAGGCCAAATAAAGAATAGGTAATAATACGGCCTGAATTATACAGCAATGCCCCTGTAAATTTTGCAAATAAGCTATTATCGCTTAGTGGCAAAGCAAGCGCTAGCGGCCCACACATGCCCACGCAGTGAAAGCTCCCGATTATGCCCATTGCAAATGCTGCTAATGCTATCTGTAACATGCCTGTTTCTTTCTATTGTTTACAAAATCAAACGGCTTTCGTAATAATATGCTTTGCCTTCTGACTGCCAGCTCACATGCAATTCATGCGATCCCTTATTGGCAGAAGGCACATCCAGCACTACGGTTCCTTCCGTTGTTTCCACATTTTTCACGATGTCTCTTTTATCATCCGAAGGGCAGTATAACTGAACAGATACTTTTAAATCCTTTGCGGCAAAATCATTGGAAAAACTGATGATGATTTTTCCGTTCACCACTTCGTACTTAACAGGATCTTTTAATGCTTCCGTTCTCTTTACTGCATCAATCTGCTGCTGAAACTTCAGCTCCTTGGCATAGTAGTCAGGTGTAACCAGGTCTACTTTTTGAGTAGATGACTTGATGACTAACACAGCGATGCCTGCGACAAAAGTTAAATACACCACTAATATTTTATATCCCCAGCTCATAAAATTTGTTTAACTCCTATCACCTAAAGGAGAGTTTGGAGTATGATAAATTAAGATCTCATATTATCGTAAGGCGCTCCCTTATTCCCTTTCAGGGGGATAGGAACTTATTCATATACTTCCGGCCCAATGAACTTTGCTTCTATTGTTTTTAGCTTAACGCCGTTTTCATAGAAACCTACTTTTAAAATCGTTTTCCAGCTTTTTACATCATTCCTGTTTAGCTTAATGAAGAACTGCAGGTTGGCATAATCTTCTTTCTTTACTATTTGCTGGCCTGTACCTACAGGAGTTATCTCTCCCTGCATATTCTCCAGTTTTAATGTAAACGGAATGTCTTTGTGTGTTTTATTTGCCAGCTTAAGATTGTACAAGTTGGCTATGCGACCATCTGGCAATGAGGTATAACTCATACCTGAAGTACGCATCAGTCTTGCATCTAGATCGGTACGGGTAACAATAAGAGTTACCAGCAATATAAGCAACAGGGAAAGCACTACCGTGTAGGCCTTTATACGACTTGTAAACTTTAATTGTACACCATCCTGTATACTTTTTTCAGATGCATATCTAACCAGGCCTGTTGGCTTATTAATGCTCGTCATGATGGCATCACAGGCATCAATACAGGCTGTACAGTTCACGCATTCCAACTGGGTACCGTTGCGTATATCGATGCCCGTTGGGCATACTCTTACACAGGCAAAGCAGTCAATACAATCTCCCTGTTTTGGTAAAACGGCCTCAAAATGTTTGTTCAGATCTTTGCATTTGCCATCACTTTTACAGTCGGTGCAGGTACAATCCTCCTTTTCTTCTTTTTTGTTTTTACCCAATTTTCCTCTTGGTTCACCACGCTTGTGATCATAAGCTACCACAATAGAATTTTTATCAAGCAATACACCCTGCAATCTTCCATAAGGACAAACTACAATACATGCCTGTTCTCTAAACCACCAATACACAAAAAAGAAAACCGAAGTAAAACCAAGCAATGAAATCAAAGTACCCACATGTTCTTTTGGACTCCTGATATATCCCAGCAGTTGATCCATGCTAATAAGATAAGCAAGGAAAAAGTTGGCAATGATAAAAGAAATGGTAAAGAATACGATGAATTTAAAAACTCGTTTGGTGAGTTTTTTCCCTTTCATCGGCATAGCTTTTAATTGCTTTTGCTGAGCAGCATCTCCATCAATCCAGTATTCAATTTTACGAAAAACCATTTCCATAAAAATGGTTTGAGGGCAAGCCCATCCGCAAAATATTCTTCCAAATACCACGGTAAATAAAATTACAAACACAATGAATGTGAGCATGGCAATACCGAAGATGAAAAAATCCTGCGGCCAGAAGATCAACCCGAAAATAATGAATTTCCTTTCGAGTACATTCAGCATTAATAAAGGCTCTCCATTTACCTTGATAAATGGTAGTGTAAAAAACACAATGAGATAAAAAATACTGAACCGGGTTCTTAGATTATAAAGCCTTCCTTTAGGTTTCTTTGGATTGATGAAGTTTCTGTGGCCATCCTTTGTGATGGTGGCCACAGAATCCCTAAACGAGTCTTTCTTATCCTCTACTCTTTTATCACTTATAGTTTCCATTGTAAAATTGTATGGTTGTTATTACCTGACTGGTTTATTTAGCTGTTTTGGCAGTAGCCGGTACAGCCACTTTAAGTGAGTCAGCTTTAGGCGCTGCTGTTGAATCACTTTTAGTACTGGCTGCTGCACCTTCTTCAGTATAGAAATCACCCTGTGCTGCTTTTGCACCCGGAGGATTGGTTCCATGCAAAGACTTGATATAGCTTGCTAACTGGCTAATTTCTTTTGGACTGAAGTTCTTTTCCCATGCCTGCATTCCTTTATCAGGATAGCCATGCTTGATACTTTGATAAATATCATTCAATGAACCTTTGTGCAGCCAGTAGTCATCTGTTAAGTTTGGTCCTACACTACCAGCGCCACCTTTTAAATGACAGGCGACACAGTTAGCCTCAAATATTTTTTGACCATTTGCAATTCCCCCAGCATCTGCCATTGGCACTTTTGATTCATCTATTTTGTCCTTGTTATTTGCTTCGTAAGCTTCTTTTTCTATTTTGGCTCTTTCCATTTCAGCCAGGTATTCCTGCGTGGGGTTTTTACCTGCACCAGATACGTGGAACATAAACATGTATATAAAAGCTACACCTATAGTAAAATAGAATCCATATTTCCACCATGGCGGTAAAGCATTGTCCAGTTCCCTGATACCATCATAATCATGATCCAGCATTACATCTGCTTCTTTTTCTACAGACACAGCTTTAGTAAAGAATTTCTTATCAAGGTTGCTCCACCATTCGCCCAAAGCAGATTGTTTAACTGCATCTGCCGAACGTTCTGGTAATAATTCCTGGTACACTCTCCTGATGGAAAAAGCAAGAAATAAAATAGCCGCTACTTCTATTGCAATTACAGCTACAAAAACATAAAAATTGTGAGCAGAAAGACCACCGTAATTAGGAGCAGCCTGTGCAGCAGTTGCAGCAGCATCCTGTGCAAATCCTGGTTGTGATAACAGCGATAAGCCCAATAACAGTACAATACTTAATGCAGCACCGGATTTTTTGTGTTTATCCAGTGCAAGTTTGCTGATGCCTATTAATGCCTGGCCCATGCCCCAGATAATGAATGCAAGCACAATAGTGATTACTATCAGCAGGGTGGCCAACAGGTTGCTGCCTTCTTCTTTTGGGGCAGCTTGTGCGGCATCCTGGGCCGCAGCGCCGAGAGCAGTGGGTAATATAACCGCCAGCAGCAATAGTTTTTTCTTTATTATTTCAAGTAAGTTCATAACAAGTATTTACAAGGTTGAGTTAGATAATTCTTCCTGTTCAAATGGAAGGTTTGATAATTCATCTGCTCTTTTTTTACTCATCTTTTTTACCAGTGCCAGCAGCACCACAAAAAAGAGGAAGAATATTATCAGGGATACGATGGGATATATGGTAGCATAATCCATCTTCTCTGCGTATTGCTTTATGAATTTGAACATGACGATTAGTTTTTAGCGCTTGCTGGTTTTGAAATATCAGATCCTAATCTTTGCAGGTAAGCAATTAAAGCTATCACTTCTTTATTTGGAGAAACTTTGATGCTATCCATTTTAAGATTAATAGAGATCAATTTTGCCTGTGTTCTTAAATCATCATTTGCATACTTGTCGTATCCTTTTTCGTAAGGCACACCCAATGTTTGCATGGCCCTTATTTTAGCAGCGGTAGTAGTAGTATCCAAATCATTTTCAAGTAAGGATGGGTATGGAGGCATCACAGAGCCTTCACTCATAGACTGCGGCTCTCTCAAGTGGCGGAAATGCCAGCCATCACTTTTCTTAAGATTACCAGTGCTGTTACCCTCTCTTGCTAAGTCCGGTCCTGTACGTTTACTACCCCATTGGAATGGATGGTCGTAAACAAACTCCCCAGCTTTAGAGTATTCGCCGTATCGTTCTGTTTCACTTCTGAATGGACGAATCATTTGTGAGTGACATACATAGCAGCCTTCTCTTACATAAATATCACGCCCCTGCAACTCAAGTGGTGTATATGGTTTAACACTTGCAATGGTTGGTACGTTTTCTTTGATCAGAAAGGTTGGTATCATTTCAATAGCTCCCCCAATAATCACAACCACTAAGCT
>CAZDHQ010000241.1:0-6741 GCA_964505135.1 uncultured Ferruginibacter sp. | reverse complement strand
GTCATACCCAGCGGTGCCATAATGCGCTGCTCAATAAATTCTTCCCATGGCAGGCCGCTGGCTACTCTTATCACCTCACCAGCTACAATGTAAAGGTTATTATCATAATCATACTTGGTTCTAAAACTGGAAACAGGTTTCAGGTAACGCAGGTTATGGATAATATCCTTTCTTGTAAAATTATTAGAGTCAGGAAACATCATTAAATCACCTGCCCCCAGGCCCATACCACTGCGGTGCGTAAGTAGATCTCTTATAGTAAATTCATTGGTAACCCATGGATCGTACAATTTAAATTCAGGAATGTATTGTGTTACTTTATCATCCCAGCTTAATTTGCCTTCATCCACCATCATGCCCAAAGCTGCAGCAGTAAAGGCTTTGCTGTTACTGGCAATGCCAAAAAGGGTATTTTCATCTACCTTCTCTTTTCCCGCCAGTGAACGAAGCCCATATCCTTTTGCATGAATCACTTTATCATCCTTTATGACGGCCACGGCTATGCCGGGTACATCAAATGTATTTCTCACTTTTTCTACCAGGCTGTCAATGGAAGCAGCACTCATTTGTGCAAATGAAGTCACAGCAGTGGCAAACACTATAATTGCGGAAAGGAATATGCTTTTCATAAGCTTTAGTTATACAACAAATATAAATGGTTCAAGCAATATTAACTTTTCTTCCATCAATTCTGCTTCAATAATCTCTAATTTTAAACCGCTTATTTAATTAAACAAAGGCTTATCAGTTTGAATAAATATTTGAGATTATTAATGTCTTTTTTGATGGCAGGGGCAGCGTTAAAAGCCCAGCCCATCACCGGCTACTGGAAAGGAAAAATTGACCGAAAAAATGTGGAACTTAAAATTATTAAGAATGGAGATAGTCTTACCGGCACTTCATACTATTATACATCAACCAATAACTACAGGCGCTACAGTATTAAAGGTTATTTTGACATCAGGGACAACAGCGTAGTTTGGTGGGATGATGTATTGATTGAAGAAAAAGGCGGAAAGAATATTTTGTCTTCAAATAAATACATGCCTTATTTGTCCAATGCAGACTTTAACTGCCCCGGCGGAACCAAAATGTACTTGGATGGAAAAGCCGCTGCGAAAGAAAAAGAAGAAGCGCCCAATCGCCCCCTGGCACTAGAAAAGTTTGACAGCCATATTTTTAAAGATGAATGGGACGAAGTGATTGATAACTATACCATAGGGTCAAACGACCCAGATTTAATAGACAGCATTGGCCAGCTCGCTTTTACAAAACCAATTCCAAAAGAGCCTGCTGTTGCCACTATTGAAGCCCCGGTGAAAAACCCTGCAACTACTGCTTCTGAGATAGCAGCCAAAAAGCAGGTACCCATCCCCATAACAAAGAAAGAACCAATAACCCAACCAATTACCGAGCCTGCAAAACCACAGATAGTTACTTCGCCACCAACCAACAAAGAAAAGTTTACTACAAGAACTAAAAAGCTGATGCAGGAAATACCACTCAGCGGCGATTCAATTGAACTGCGTTTTTATGATAATGCTGAAATAGATGGCGATTCCATTGCTATTTTTCTGAATAACCAACTACTGTACGAACATGTATTGCTTTCAGATAAACCTTATATCATCAAATTACCCGTTGCATCTTTAGCACCATCTAATGAACTGGTGATGGTAGCTGAAAATTTAGGGTCTATTCCTCCCAATACTTCTTTAATGGTAGCAGTGATTAATGGTAAACGATACGAAGCAAGATTGGAGAGCACAGAACAAAGCAGCGCATTGATCAGGTTTGTGAAACGTGAATAATATCAAAAAATCTATTTCTGTAACTTTCATTTAGGTAACAGTTACCATTAAATCTTTTTCATACTGAAACCGCTGAAACCTTAACCTTGAAAGAAACAATCTATCTTCATTTAATGAAAAAGAGGTTAATACTTTTTATTTCATTATTTCTTGTTTGTATTGTTAACGGCCAAAGTGAGCTGATTAAACAAGTGTTTCGTCTGCTTCCGGCAAGCAAAGTGTACGATCTATCGCTTGCTACCAGGGATTCAATGCTTGCAGGAAAAGCTTACTACCCTTCCAGCAACGACAGTGATGAAATTGCGGTTTACAACTATGGATTATCTCCTGAAGTAAATGACTATTTATACATTTCGCTAAGTTTTGAAACAGCCCAAAGAGGAACAGGTATGATAGAAATCAGGGGCTTTAAGATGAACAACGAAGAGCATTTAATACTGGTTTCTCAAACGGGTGGTGTTTGGCAGGTTACATACGCTCAGCATGAGTTATCGGCTTTTGTTTATAACAAACACCAACATCTTATTCCGTGTAAAAATAAATTTTTACCGAAGGCTAATGATACATTATTTATTAAAAAAGACACCCCAGCAACTTTAAAAAAAGAAATTCAGAGTTATTCAAACACCATTTATGATCTAAGCAAAGACAAAGTAATTCTTGCACTTAATAGCAGTACGCTTTCCAATGATAAAAAATTAAATAGATGGCTAAAAGCAGATGAAATCCATTTTGTTTGGATTAACAATCACTTCGTATCAAGTAATCCTTAGCCGGCATAGCACGTCATCAAACGCCAAACTGTTTCAAATGATGATCATCATGTTTATAAATAAACTGACCTAATTGTTCCTTTGTCATGTATCCAAAAAACCAATGAGTAAACGAATCCCGGTTAAATAATGCATAACGTTCTATCAAAGCTATCCAATGCTGCTTTTCTGCATCCAGGTTAGTGATAGCTTCATGTACCTGGAAAACTATAGGCGCTGGTGAATTTTGTCTAAGTGTTGATGCTTCATCTTTTAATATTGCCTTGATGGCTTTTTGCCCAAATAGTCTTCCTGAGAATGAACGCTTCATTTTTATATTGCCGAAATAATATTCTTCGCAAAGACAGCAATGCCGCAGCATCTGGCCTACCGTCATTTTACCCCATAAAGGCTGGCTATTACCGCTGAGTGCATGGATGCGTTTAGTAAGCTCTTCTCTTACCGCTTTATCGAAAACTGATTTCATCTTTTAAGAATTTATTTGTGCAAGGGAAAACCAGTTACCGGAATCATCTACAAACAATGCTTCATAACCATAAAATTCTTTAGTGGGTGGCTTCTTAAAAACAACACCTTTTGCTGTCAACTCTTCATAGGTTGCCAATAAATCTTTGCAGGTAAACACAGCAGCGCCGAATGTTCCTTTCTTAACCAATTTGGTCATTACTTCAACTGTTTCTTCATCAAACATGCGTCCATGCGTTACAGGAAATAGAGTAATCTCCAGTTCTGGTTGGTCTGGCGGGGTTACCGTAAGCCATCTTGCTCCTTCTCCCATAGGTGCATCTGTGTGCACCTTAAAGCCGAGTTTGTTTACATAAAAATTGTATGCACTTTCCTGGTTAAGCACATACACACAGGTATGAGTGATTCTTGATATCATGGTTGCTATTTTTAGCAAAGATGTGAGTTGCATTGATTGGGCAGCTCTTCAAAATTGCTATTTTATAAAACCATGTACTTCTGCAAAGCAGTTAGGTATAAAATAGAAAGGATTTTCGCTGATGGATTGTTGCTTTTGCAAGAATCTTTTTTGATACTCCGAGGGACTAATACCTTCCAGTTTTTTAAACATACCTGCAAAAGATATGGAGCTTTCAAGTCCAACCTGTAACCCAGTCTGTAAAACGGAATGACCACCAGCTAATAATATTTTTGCTCTATCAATACGGGTTTTGATGAGGTAATTATTAGGCGTTAATCCATAGATGGATTTAAACAATCGAATAAAATGAAACTTTGAAAAATGAGCCTGATCGGCAATATTGTCCAGGTCAATAGGTTCAGCAAAGTGCTGATCAATAAAAAGCTTTGCCTGTACAATTCTTTTATAGAGATATATCTTTTCAAATTGTTGCATAACGATTGCCGGGATACTTATGATAAAGATATCAAAATAAAAATCCCGGGATATTGGCCCGGGATTTTTATTTACTGCTGTTATTATTAAATTGACTTTACATATTCTGCACATCCTTTCATCACTGTTGGATCAGATTCCATTTCAACAAAGAAATATTGCAGTCCGCCCACTTTTGCTGCTTCAAAAAAGTCTTTCCAGTCTACAATGCCGGTACCCATCACCACTTCTTTTTTATGATCATCCGGTGCGTAATCCTGCAGGTGAGCAGAAATAAAACGGCCCGGGAATTTGCGAAAATAATCCTGTGCTTTATAGCCGGAAGTAATAGCTGCTACCTGGAACTGCATTTTCACCAGCGAAGGATTTAAATGCTCCAGCATCAAATCATAAATAGGCTGATCATTTAATTTTTCATCAAACTCACCATTGTGATTGTGATAGCCGGCTATCATACCACCCTTCTTCACCATCTCACCAACATGATTCATTTGATCGCAGCGCTTTTTTATTTCATCTGCAGTCTTGGCCCCCAGCCCACCGGAACATACCATGTGCTTCAATCCAAGCTGGTTGGCAAATTCAATGCGTTCAGCGAGGCTGGCATCATCAGTAATTTCTCTCCAGGTAAAATGGCAACTGGTAGTTTGTAAACCGGAATCATTGGTGAGCTTTTTTAACTCTTTGCCTGAGTATTTTGACAATGGTGCAAAATCACCCATGTATCCTTTGGGACTGCACCATTCTACATTTTTATAACCATAGCTGGCTAACTCTTTCATGGTTTCTTCAGGTTGCTTTCCAATCACCTGGCGGTAAACATAACTCTGGAAACCAAGCGGCATCTTGATTTTATTGTTCTCTGCAAATGCCATTAAATTCTTTGGAAGCGCATTCAGCAATGCAGTGGAAGCAACACCTGCAGCGGCGTTGCCTAAAAAAGATCTTCTGTTCATAGCAATCGTTTTATAAATGTTTTTATTCATGCAGCATGTATCATTCAATTAAATCATACTGCTATTTAGTAAAGAAAAGGTAAGGATAAAATATGGATAGACAATAAAAGATCCTTTCAATATAAATAGATAAAAAATATCAATTGATGATAGATCAAAAGATTATTATATCCCTGTGTACCAGGCCCAACCAAAATCACCCGGATCTACAAAATGATCTGTAACCAACATTTTTTGCAGGTACTTCATGCTTTTATAACCGATCTGTCTTTCTACTCTTAATCGAAGAGGAGCTCCATGTTGCAGGGGCAAGGGTTTACCATTCATTCCATATGCTAATATGGTTTGAGGGTGCAAGGCATCCACCAGGTCAAAACAATCCTGGTAACCATCATATGCAAAGAAACTTACAAAACGTGCATTGGGCATCATACCTACAGATTGCAGCAAAGTAGCCAGCGGCACACCAGTCCATTCTGCAATGGCCGTCCATCCTTCTTCACAGGTATGCCTTGTTATTTGCTTTCGCATCGGTAAACTTTGCAATTGCGATAAAGTATAGGCTCCGGGTTTTGCTACCAATCCTTCAATAGAAAGTTTCCAGTCTGCAAACTGGTTCTTCTGTAGAATCGCATAGTCTTTACTGTAATACTTCTCCTTTTCATTACCGGGATCGATGGTGCCTGTTGCAGGAAAAGAAGATATGTCAGCATACGAGTACTCTTTAGCCAGCGCTTTGGTGGAAAGCAAGGTTCGCTGTGCGCCATAAGTAAAATTATCTCCTGCTCTTAAGATATTTCCGTAGCTCGGTGCCGGTGACTTTTTTATACTTCTATACAGCAGCCAACTGCCAAGCGCTGCAGCTCCTGTTATCAACGCACTTCTTCTTGTTATAATATGCTTCTTCATAGATGATATGTGTTTTTTATTGCTGAACGGTCATAGCAAGCATATGCTTCTTAAAGCCAGTCCTTACAATCATGGCAATATGAATGAGTAAAAAGATAGTGAGAAAAGCAGCAGCGAAGAAATGAAGAGTTCTTGCTGATTGAGCACCAAAACAAATGGTTAATAAAAAGGGACAGCTAGCAGTAACCGCCGGGCTCATGGTAAGCCCTGTAATAACTATCACAGGCAATAATAAAAAAATTACCACGCTATAGCTGATCTTTTGCAGCACTCCATATTGCGGACCTTTTACAAAAGCCAAATCCCTACGCATATGCGCTTTTATATCTTCGAAAAAATTATTCCTGCCCAGTTCATTTTTAACCGGCAGTATATTGGTTTGAATATGCCTGCTAATGAAGCCTGCGAAAAAATAAATGAGCCCAGCGATCACCAGTATCCATGCTGATAAAAAATGTAAGCTCCTGCCCCACCCGTTTTGATTAAATATTTCAAATGTTCGGCCTGCACTTACCGGCGAGTTGGCTTTATCATAAAATGGCTCTGCAGCAGTCCATCCACCGTGGTGATAGTTTTTACTAACCGGTAATTCAAACAAGGCAGGTGTTAGTTCATTACCCGTTTCTCCCCAGTAAAAACGGGGATGCACCATGGTCATTTCAATACCGGTAAACAACAAAAGCAAAAAAGCGATGGTACCGAACCAATGGATTAGCTTAACCCATAATGCATGGTAGTTATTGGTAGTGTTGTTGTACATGGTTGAAGGTGTAAGGTGTTCTTCAATATACAACAAATAATGTACATGCAATAGCCATTTTTTGTTGTCAACAGGAGCCAGATCATTACAGATGTTTTAACCCTTAACTTTATCATTCAACAAACATTGATCGACTACTAGTGAAACAATTTGCAGATCATATTAACAAATT
>CAZDHQ010000240.1:0-6744 GCA_964505135.1 uncultured Ferruginibacter sp. | reverse complement strand
AAAATGGAACCTGAAATATATAGCACCATATTTCGCCTGCTATTGCCCAGCTCCAGTTGCTTCACTGCATTCTCTGAAGTAAGCAATTTAATCCTGTCTTCTTTTTGCCTTGTTTGATAGCTCACTTCAAGATCAGCCAGTTCTGCTTTTATTTTTACATCAGATAAAGAGTCTTTGAGTGTGTTGTATTGAACCTGTATATCCGATGCCTCCTTATATTGACCAGTTATTCGATACAATGGTGTAAGCATTTGATAAGCTTGCAGTGTAAATGACGGAAACTTTTCCTGCTCTGCAATGGCCACCATTGTATTTAGATGTTGTATTGCATTTGCATAGGAGCCTGTAGCGCTGTCCAAAACTGCATACGTGGACAGTAACCGGCACTTGTTCCAGTTGTTATCATTTTTTGAAAGAACAGCAAGGCAACTATCAAGAATTATTTTTGCTGCTGCATATTTTTTCTCTGCTATCAATATACTTGCTTCAATATTCCTGTTTACTAAAGCTGTTTCTTCATCATTTATTTCCTTTACCACGCTGTCTGAATGGCTGAGGTAGTGTTTGGCAGAATCCAGTTGCTTTAAATTGCTGTAGTATTCTGCAATATTGCCTGCTGTTTGCATGTAGGGCATTGGTACATCCCTCAAATATTGCAGTGCCTGTTTAGAGTAATCAATTGCTTTGATGTTATCACCTGATTGATTGTACAACTCTCCAAGGTTTGCCAGCGACATTCCAAGAGAACGATTGTTCTTTGCTGCTTCTGCTGCTTGAATGGCCTGCTGGTAATATTGAATGGCTGTTTTGGTCATGCCAAAGGATTGATAGTTTAATGCAAGACTCTGGTACAATCTTGCTTTTACCCTTGATGTGTTTGGCATGCCAATGAGCATTTTTTTTATTTTCTCTGCGTATACCAGGCTTGAATCCCTGTTGCCTTTATCTGCGTACCGTTCCATTAGTTCCCTGATAGTACTGATGTAGTAATTGTTCTTCTCATCCGTAAAAAATGGTAACGCTTTTTTATAATACGCAATGGCAGAATCAAACTGGTTAAACTTGTATGTAAATGCTTTTGCAATATCAAAATAAAAAATGCCCTGCATGCTGTCTACTTTATTTTTTTGAGCCATTGATAAACCAATGCGGCTCCAGCTTAGCACTTTATTCAGCCTGCCTTCGTTTAATGAATCACTGATTGTAGCTTCAAGAAACCGCATTTTAGCAGTATCAGCGTTCAACGTTGTGTATACATGAGGCAGTTCCATATCAAAAGCAGCTTCTTCTTTTACCTGCAAAGCAGCTGTTTGCATTGAAAGAACAAAGATCAATATGGTGAATACTATTTTCGTTGGCAGGGTGTTCATTTGTAAAACCAGTTTACCTTATTAAGGTAAGATTTTCAGGCGGATTATTTTAAACCTTTCATCTCTTTTATGGTATAGCCTGCTGTTGAAAACACAAAGCGTTCTTCGCTGATACTTTTGGTTTCCATTCCTTTTTTACCGGCTACTTCTATTTCGGCCATCAGGTAATTTTTATTGGAGGCTGCCACAGCAAAGGGATTATCTTTCAATTCTTCGGTTTGTTTGATGGGACTGCTGCCAATACCCATCGTATAAATCTTAATCGGGTTAAAGTCTACCGCTGCATACCACCAGCTTGATTTTCCACCATCCGTCGTCACTTCATATTCGTAAGCTGTATAGCCAAACAGGATTTTTGTTTTACCAGTTTTTTTTACGGTCATTTTTTCTTCAGGATCTTTTGGTGGCAGCGGCTTCTTGTCTATTTCTTTTTTTAAGGCTGTACCTACATCTGTCAATCCTTTCACCATATTCATGATCATGATTGTTTTTGCCTGCTCATTGATGATGCACATTTTTCCTTCTTTGGTATACAGCAGGGTGGTGGCATCTTCATCGGTAGTGGCTGCTGCTTTTGCCATGGCATAGTCACCATTGATGGTAAAATAATAGGTGATCGTTTTTTTGCCATCTTCGCCATTGGTTTGTTGTACCACGGTGCGGTCAAATGTAATGGACGAGGGTAACGTTGCTTGCGCTGATACAAAAGATGAAATGAATGTGATAAACAAAAGCAAAAATATTTTTTTCATAACATTATTTATTGAGTAAGATTTTTTTCAATTCCGCAACTTCGTTTTTGAGTTCTTCAATTTGCTGTTGTTGTTCCTGCATGCCTTTGGTGAGTACGGGAATGAAATATTGATAGCATAAATATTTTTTATTGTTTCGTGTTTCCACAAAATCAGGGAACACCTCTTCCACTTCCTGTGAAATAAAACCAAAATTCCTGCTCTCTTTTTTTGCATCGTTGTTCATGAAATAGCTTACAGGATTTAGCCGCATGATATTTTGTAAAGACTTAGCCTCGAGGGAGCTGATCGTATTCTTGAAAGTTTTATCTGATACAGCATGCCAAACGCCGTCTGTAGTTAAGTAGGAGGCAACATTACCATTGTATAAAATAGAGAATGCCTGGCTGATAGGAGCAAGGTTCCAAACATCTAGTAAATTAGGATTGGCAGGTCTTGCATTAAATCTGATACCGCTTGTTGCATCAACTGGACTGCCATATGGTATACTAACGGTGATATCGGCTTCAGGATCATCTGTACCGATGCCCAATTTTCCAAAGCGACTGAAGTAAATGCGTTCGGTATAGCCAGTGAGGTTCGCATTGGGTATAGCTGCATAATTATTAAAGCAGGCGATATACATGTTGCCGGTTGATTGATTAACGCCTAAAATTGCATTGTATCCCTGCCCTATTGACTTATGATTGGTACCATCAAAGTAATGGTTAAAGCCTATAACCGGCCAGTTTTTCTGCAATGAAATACCTGCACCATCACCGCCGAAAATGGCAGCGGTGGTACCTACGGTTCCCTGCTGTTCAAAAGCGGCTCTTGAAAAATTTAGATTGCTGTTGCCTACATATACATGTCCGTCATTGCGTAAAGCCATTTGCACAGCGTTACTTAAGGGTTGATCATTGCTGTTTGCATAATCACCAAAGCTAAATTCATAATAAGGCGGATTATTTTGGTTAAGGGTAATGTTTCCGGTGGCCCCTGCAGAAATGGCTTTGGAACCATTATTAAAATAACTATTAAAAAAGATGCCGGGATAATTAGCCACCAGGCTCATCCCTTGTTTATCTTCACCAAACAACGCTAATGTATTACCGACAGTGCCTCTTGTTTGCAGCGGTGCATAACTGCCAATCAGGTTAGCGGCAGCAATGTCAGAATAATTGATGCCAATAAAACTATTGGTTGCAGAGTAAATAGTGTTATTTCCATAGTGCTTCCATACATTATCCTGACCGTAACTCACTTTAGTCCATCCACCGGGCCTTTTGATGTAGTAACTAGAATCTGTAGTGTTGTACACAATCAAGCCTGCAGCCGGAGATGTTATTGCATTCATTTGTACGTTGGTCATTCTTGGCGCCAACAGACCTTTGGTAGTGCTGGTAATATCCAGCAGGGCAGATGCATTAGGTGTGTTGGTACCAATGCCTACGCTTTGGGCAGAACTATAAACTACCAGTAAACTATAAACGAAAAAAAGGTAAAGCTTCTTCATGTTGGCAGTATTAATTTTTTTGAATAATTAGTTTCTTTAACTCTTTCAATTCAGCCTTAATAGATTCATTTTCATTTTTAAGGTGGTCGATTTGTTGTTGCTGCTCCTGGATGGCTTTGGTTAATACAGGAATAAAACTTTGATAGCCGAGTACTTTATGATTATCTACCTCATCTACAAAAGAAGGATACAGTTTTTCCACATCCTGCGCAAGAAATCCAAAGTGCCGTCTTGCAAAATCACCTTCATCTTTGAAATGATATTTTACAGGCCGCAACTTCATTACCGCCGAAAGACCTTCGTTTTCATTTACTTCACTGATGTCTTTTTTAAAGCGGGCATCAGACATTTGTTTATAATCACCATCTGATCTTATGCATGCTTTGGCTACGCCATTGTATTGAAACACCAAGGCATCATAGGTGGTACATCCATTGATAAATTGATTGATGATACCGAAAGGATCAAGTATGGGAAAGTTGATATTGACACAGTACTTTACTTTGTCATCACTGATATTCCAGTAATTGTTATCGGTTGAATGTATGGTGATGCCGTTTTCCCAGGAAGTGGGATCGTTTACAGCATCGATGTTATAACTTTTTTGTTTGATGTGAATATCAGTCCACGGGTCATCGGTGCCAATTCCAACCCTTCCAAAACGGCTGATGTTGAAGCGTTGTGTAGGTTGATTAATATTTAAATCTGCATCCGCACTGGCTGCATAAGGCCAGCTGGTAAAATACAGGCTGCCGTTTAGCTGATTTAGCCCGAGTTCAGCGCTAAAGCCTTGTGCAAGCGCACGCCGGGTAAAACCATCGGCATAGGAATTAAAGCCAACGGCTGTTGAGTATTTTTGCAGCGATATGCCAGTGCCATCACCGCCAAATATTGCAGCTGTATTTCCAACGGATCCGTTTTGTTCCAGTATAGCCCGTGTGGGAACCGTACCTGTGTTAATGCTTAGTTTGCCATCATGATTGAGTAACATTTTTACGCTGCTGGGTTTTGGAAAATCATAGCCGCTGGCGTAACCTCCAAAACTAAACTCATAGTAACCACCATCATTGTTTGCTTGATTCAATGTGATGTTACCCGTATTGCCTGGAGAAATTGACTTGGTTCCATTGTTGAAATAGCTGTTGAAAAAAATACCTGGATAGTCAGCTACAATGGAAATACCACGTTGGTCTGCACCAAATAGTGCACTGGTATTACCCACTAAACCTTTTATCTGCAATGGGGCGTAAAAGCCAAGATAATTTTGATCAGCAGTGTTCGTATAGCCGATACCAATGGTATAGCTTTTTGAGTGGATACTGTTATTTTTTATAGCCCATACATTATCGTCTCCATAAGAGATTTTCTGCCATCCCCCGGGTCTTTTACTGTAATAACTGGAGTCAGTAGTGTTGTAAATCATTAATCCGGCAGCAGGAGATGTAATGGCGTTCATTTGCACGGTTGTCATTCTTGGCGCCAACAGGCCTTTTGTGGTGCTGGTTATATCCAATAAGGCTGATGTATTAGGTGTGCTGGTACCAATACCTACGTTTTGAGCATTTGATTTCATAGATATAAAGCAAAGCAGCATTAAAGAGAGTATCTTCCCCATAACGGTTTTATTTTTTTACGAAGTTTATTTTCTCAACAGCTTCCTGTTTGCAGGTAAGCAGCTCCAGCGCTTGTTGCATTTGCTGAATGGTGGCCGTTAAATCATTGATGGATGTTTTTAGAACAGCATTTTCTTTTTGCAGTGCTTCTATTTTTTGTGTACGTTTTTCCAGTGCCTGTATAGCAGCCATATCAATACCAATCATATCAATTGGATTTACGAGTGTATCACAACCAATGATGCCATAAGCATCATGGCCAAAAGCATTAAAAAAATCTTGCGCCATAATACCATAATGCCTGAACTTTTTCGGGTCTTGTGTTTTATAATTCCAACTGCTGAAATTGATGGCAGCAAGCTTTTGTAAAACTTCTTCTCCATTTAACGGAGCTAAATTTTCTTTTTTGTTTTTATCGCAGGAACCCAGCCATGCATTAGCGCCGGGTGTAAGAAAAACACTGGTGCCACCAAGTCCTGTCCACAGGCGATAATAATCTGCATATACCATAAACTCGTTGTCATTTTCATTAGCTACAGATGGATTACCTGGATTTGAACCACTGGCGCCAATGCAAATCGAGTAGCTGTGACCGTTAGTGCTTGCCTGATAACCTAAGGCAGTGGAGTAATTACCGCTGGCATAAGAAAGCGAACCGATGGCAGTGGAATGATAACCATCAGTGGTAGAGCGACCAAGGGCCACAGAATAATCAGCGTTGGCGGTTGAATATCCAGAAGCAGATGAATACAATCCCTTTGCCGTTGAACGACCCAGCGCTAAAGAGTAGTCGGCGGCTGCAAATGAAAACCCAGATGAAGTTGAATATAACCCGTTAGAACCTGATCCTCCAAGTGCAACAGAAAGATCACCATTGGCCGTTGACCTGCCAATTGCAGTGGAGGCATAGCCATTTGCGTCTGATGCCCCTGCTGAAAAAGCGTATGTGCCCTTGCTAAATGAATTTCCGAATCCAACTGAATAAAAACCAAGGCCTTCACTAGTCCACGAATTGGGAGATAAGGGTGCCCCTGCTACCAGAGCACCCTTATTAGCATACCATACTAATTTACTACCAGGTCCTGCTGAATCTGCACCAAACAAAACGGTTTTTCCATCAGCTACATTAAATGCTGCTTTAGGTGTAGTGGTACCAATGCCTACGTTTTGAGATTCACCGATTAAGAACGAAGTAGCAAAAATTAAAAATGTAAAATATCTTTTCACGCAGCTTAATTTAGAATACTAAAGTAGCTGCTGAACCTATGCTTTATTCTCTTTATATGTTGCTGGAAAACATAAATGCGTAAGTGGCAAGATGGAAAGAATAAATGGCAATTACCATTTTAGTTCCATTACATAATCATTCATAAAAAAGTTATTGCCGATGTCAATATCTTCTTCTTTGATGATTTTAAAGCCCAGCTTTTCGTAAAAGAAACGGGCTTTGTTGTGGCGGTTCGCATTGAGGTGAAGGGTGGTGCAGGGAGCGATATCTGAAACGATATAATCTA
>CAZDHQ010000239.1:0-6748 GCA_964505135.1 uncultured Ferruginibacter sp. | reverse complement strand
ATATACCGTTTAGATAATTAATTGACAAAGTTATATTCATTCAGTTGTATATTTAGACTAATGCTTGTTATGAGAAAAGTATTTTTAATTTTTTTATCCCTTTTTCTTGGTGCGACCGCATCAGCCCAGGAAATATTAACACCTCAATTGCAGGCAAGGTTCGTTACACATTTCCCATTTAAACAGTACAGCGGTGGCGTAATGATTGTGAGGGCTTTGCTCACCGGTGTTCCCGATACGCTCAATTTTATACTGGACACTGGCAGTGGCGGTATATCGCTTGACTCTGCCACCTGCGCCACCTACGGATTACAACCGAGGTATTCGGATACCATTGTTACCGGCATGGGCAGCGCACACAAGGCAAAATTTATTTATAATCAAACTTTAAATTTACCCGGCCTTACCCTGGACAAGCTGGATTTTCATGTAAATGATTATGAAGTACTCTCCAGTGTATACGGAGAAAAAATCGACGGCATTATTGGCTATAGTTTTTTAAGAAGATTTATTGTGAAGATAAATTTTGACAGTTTACAGATTGAAGTATACCGTCCCGGTGAAATTAAATATCCAAGAGGCGGCACGCTGTTAAGGCCTGCATTCACCACTTTACCTATTCAAAACCTAACGGTAAAAGACAGACGAAAAATCAATTTCAATTTTTATTTTGATACGGGTGCCGGCCTGTGTTTTTTAATGAGCGAAAATTTTGCCGGTGACAGCAGTGTTTTACTGAGTAAGCGAAAGCCTGTTATTACACAGGCAGAAGGCATGGGCGGAAGGCTTGAAATGAAGGTGACGGTGGTAAAGATGCTGCAGGTAGGTCATTATAAATTTAGAAATGTTCCCACCTATATTTTCTCAGATGATTATAATGTTACATCCTACCCTTATGTAGGTGGCCTGCTGGGCAATGATTTGTTGCGTCGCTTTAACATGATCATTAATTACCCGCAAAGGGAAATTCACCTCTTGCCCAACGGGCACTTTAATGATCCTTTTGACTATGCGTATACCGGAATGGCCATGTATTTTATTGATGGTAAAATTTTGGTGGAAGATGTGGCAAAAGGGTCCCCTGCAGAAAAAGCAGGCGTTAAGGTAAATGACCTTATCATTGCTGTGGGAAATAATTTTACCAACAACATTATGCAGTACAAAACCATTCTGCAAAATGCCAATGTAAAAACAAAAATCATTGTGAGCCGTAACGGCCAGCTACTTGATCTCACCATCAAACCCAAAAGTATTTTTTAACAACAGCATCCCTGTTTTAATTTTTATCGGTTATGCCACAGGCATTAACTTTGCTGAATGATCCAGTTTGAAAAATTTTCTCTCAATAATGGCCTGAAAGTTTTGGTGCATGAAGATAAAAGCACGCCCATGGTGGTGGTGGATGTGATTTATGATGTGGGGGCCAAAGATGAAAACCCGAACAAAACTGGTTTTGCTCATTTATTTGAGCATCTAATGTTTGGTGGAAGCGTTAATATCCCGGTATATGATGAGCCACTGCAGGTGGCCGGTGGCGAAAACAATGCATTTACCACCAATGATATGACGAACTATTACTGCCAGCTTCCTGCGGAAAATATTGAAACTGCCTTTTGGCTGGAAAGTGACCGCATGCTGAGTCTTGCCTTTAGTGAAAAAAGCCTGGATGTACAGCGAAAAGTAGTGTGCGAAGAATTTAAAGAGCATTACATCAACAAGCCTTACGGTGACGTATGGGCGAAAATCCGTGAGCTTAGCTATACCACTCATCCCTATAAATGGATGACGATTGGAAAAGAATTGAAACACGTGGAAGATGCTACCTTAACGGATGTAAAGAATTTCTTTTTTAAACATTATACACCCTGCAATGCTACCCTGGTGGTGGCAGGTAATATCACTACTGCCGAAGTAAAACGCTTAGCCGAAAAATGGTTTGGACCAATCCCGGCCGGTGAAAAATACAACCGCAATCTACCGAAAGAGCCCTTGCAAACTGCTGCCCGTTCATTGGAAGTAAAAGCAGATGTACCACTGGATGCTTTGTACAAATCATGGCATATTGCACCACGGCTGGATAACCGCTATTATCCAATGGAGCTAATCACGGAAATATTAAGTGGCGGCGGCTCATCCCGTTTGTTCCAGGCGTTGGTTAAAGAGAAAAAATTATTCAGCAATATTTCCTGTCATCACTTTGGCAGTTTTGATGCTGGCCTGCTTACCATTGAAGGTAAACTGGTGAAAGGTGTGAAAATGAAAGAGGCTGAAAATGCCATAATGGAAGAAGTAAACAAACTGGTGCAGGAAGGCATTAGCGAAAAAGAGCTGCATAAAGTAATTAATAAAACAGAAAGTATGCTGGCTTTTGAAGACATGAGCCTGATGAACCGTGCTACTAATCTTGCTATCTACGAGCTGCTGGGTGACGCTAATTTAATCAATGAAGAGCTGGAGCGTTTTCAGCAGGTAACTACAGCAGATATTAAACAGGAAGCAGCTACCATTTTCAATGATAATAATTGCAATACCCTTTATTATTATTCAAATAACTAAAGTCCGGATATACAAAAAGAAGTAAATGCTCAACAGAACAATTGCACCTCCGATAAAAGACGCCATTGAATTTGCACTTAACTTAAAGCCATACCAGCTTTTTACATTAGATAATGGTGTACATGTGTATGCAATTGATGCAGGATCGCAGGAGGTGCTGCAGATGGAATTGATTTTCTATGCAGGTAACAGTTACGAAACAAAAAATGCTGTAGCATCCACCACCAATCACCAGTTAAAAAACGGTACCAGCAGCAAAACAGCTTTTGATTTAAACGAACACTTTGAATATTATGGTGCTCACTGCAGCCGCAGTTGCTATAATGAAACAGCCATTGTTTCATTGCATACGCTAAGTAAGTATTTACCTGAGTTGCTGCCTGTAGTAAAAGAGATGATAACAGACTCTATTTTTCCGGAGAGTGAACTGGCTATCTATAAACAAAACTGTAAACAAAAGCTGTCAGTAAATTTAAAGAAATGTGATTTTGTTGCCAACAGATTGATTGATGCTTATGTATACGGCGAACAACATCCCTATGGAAAATATGTAAAGGCGGAAGATTATGATGCACTTACTACAGATCAACTTAGGTCTTATTTCAATCAACATTATGTAAATGGTAACTGCGTAATTTTTGTGGCAGGAAAATTACCGGCTGATCTTTTTCAACAGTTAAATGCACAGTTTGGGAAATTGAGCCTTAAGCCACATATCACAAACATAGCAACACAACAGCGGCTTCCTGCTGTAGAAAAAAAATACCGCATTAATAATGATCCCAATGGTGTGCAGGGAGCTATTAGGCTAGCCACTTATTTTCCAAACAGGCATCATCCTGATTTTACAAAAATGATGGTGCTGAACACGGTGTTTGGTGGCTATTTTGGATCAAGACTAATGAGTAATATACGTGAAGAAAAAGGATACACGTATGGCATACATAGTTATGTTCAAAATCATTTGCAGGATACCGCATTATTGGTGAGTACTGAAGCAGGTAAGGATGTGTGTGAAGCTGCTATAAAAGAAGTGTATAAAGAAATGCAGTTGCTAAGAGAAGAATTGATTGATGAAGAAGAATTATTACTGGTAAAGAATTATTTAATCGGAATTATACTGGGTGACCTGGATGGACCATTCCACATCATCAGCCGATGGAAGAATATCATTTTAAATAACCTGGATGAACAATACTTCTACCGGTCTGTAGATACCATTAAAAATATCTCAGCAGAAGAGCTGCAGGAGTTAGCAAACAGATACCTGGTACCTGAAAATTTTTACGAACTGGTTGTTATTTAAAATTTTTCGCTGCATCTTTATTATCCAATATTGTAAATGAAATTTCTAATTAAGATACTCATCAGCACGGTTAATGTATTTGCACTTGCCTATATTTTGCCTGGTGTGGATATAGATAACAATAAGTTTACCATTGCCATTGCAGTAGCTGTGGTATTGGCCCTGCTGGATGCATTTATAAAACCTTTATTGATTTTATTTACTTTGCCCGCTACTATACTTACGCTTGGTTTATTTTTATTTGTAATCAATGCCTGTATTATTTTAATTGATGCTCATTTTGTTCACGGTTTTAAAGTGGACTCTTTCTGGCATGCTTTACTGTTCAGCATTTTGTTGTCCTTTTTAAATTCTTACGTAAACAAAAGAGCTTTTGCTAACGAAAATAAAAACAACCAGTAATTAGCCTTATTATTCTTACAAATACTTTTTAGATTATACCACTTTTTAAGTAGCCTGTTTAAATCATTGTGAAAGGAGTTTTTTAACAGGAAGTAATTTTTACCAGATTATATAGCATCAAAAAACTCAATAAAATCATTTTGCTTTCTTTATAATCTCTTTGCTCCTTACTACCTTCACTGTGTCAACTTTCAACAGGAACGATATGCAATTCCATAGGAACAATTTTTCAAACGAGGAGCTAATCAAAATATATAAAAGGCTGCTGCTGCCCAGGATGATTGAAGAGAAGATGCTGGTATTGCTGCGGCAGGGAAAAATAAGCAAATGGTTCAGCGGCATTGGCCAGGAAGCAATTGCAGTAGGTGCAACACTAGCAATGCAGCAAGATGAATGGATAATGCCAATGCATCGCAACCTGGGTGTATTTACAACCCGAAATATGCCATTGAGTAAACTGTTTAAACAATGGCAGGGCAATAAAGATGGTTACAGTAAGGGACGTGAAAGGAGTTTTCATTTTGGCAGCAAGGAGCATTACATATGCGGAATGATCAGCCATCTTGGACCGCAGCTGGCCATTGCAGATGGGGTAGCATTAGCGCATAAGCTTAGCAGCGAGCCAAAGGTTTCTTTAGCATTTACAGGAGAGGGCGGCACCAGTGAAGGCGATTTTCATGAAGCATTAAATGTGGCTGCGGTTTGGGATCTGCCGGTAATATTTTTAATTGAGAACAACGGGTATGGCTTAAGCACTCCGGTGAGTGAACAATACAGATGCTTCAGCCTGGTAGAAAGAGCAAAAGGATACGGAATGGAAGGTGTTCGTATTGACGGTAATAATGTTCTGGAAGTAATTGACACTATTAAAGGCGTGAGAGACTATTGCATCAATAATCAAAAGCCCTATTTAATTGAGTGCATGACCTTCCGCATGCGTGGGCATGAAGAGGCAAGCGGAGTAAAATATGTTCCACCGCAATTATTTGAATTATGGGAAAAAGAAGATCCTGTAAAAAACTACGAGCAGTTTCTACTGGAGCAGCAAGTAATTCATGAGGATACCATCAACAGTATCAGGTCTGAAACAGCATCCTATATAGAGGCAGAGTTAAAAATGGCTTATGAGGCACCGGCAATTATTCCCAATACGGATGAAGAACTGAATGATGTATATGCACCCGTAACAAAAACCGGCGGTAGTAAGCATCCCGAGCGTTTGGGTCGCTTTGCAGCCATGAAGGAACAGGATAGCTCCTCTAACACATTACTAACAGGACCGGATAAACGCTTTATAGAAGGTATAAAAGAAGGCCTGCATCATTGTATGAAAACCCATAGCAATCTTATATTGATGGGGCAGGATATAGCGGCGTATGGTGGTGCATTCAAAATAACTGAAGGCTTTCTGCAGGAATTTGGAAAGAGCCGGGTACGCAATACGCCCATTTGCGAAAGTGCTATAGTGGGTGCAGCATTGGGTCTTTCATTGCAGGGATATAAAGCAGTAATGGAAATGCAGTTTGCCGATTTTGTTACGGTAGGTTTTAATCAAATTGTAAATAACCTGGCTAAGATTTATTATCGCTGGGGACAAAATGCAGATGTGGTGATACGCATGCCAACAGGCGGCGGCGTGGGTGCAGGACCTTTTCACAGCCAAAGCAATGAAGCATGGTTTGTGCACACACCGGGGTTAAAAATTGTGTACCCATCTACTCCTGCTGACGCAAAGGGTTTATTAATCGCTGCGATTAATGATCCTAATCCTGTGATGTATTTTGAGCACAAAGCACTTTACAGAAGTATTAATGGTCCTGTACCCGAGGGAGAATATGAAGTGCCAATTGGAAAAGCACGACTGGTTCAGGAGGGTGATGATATTACCGTAATTACTTATGGCAGCGGAGTACACTGGGCGCAGGAATATGCATCCAAACATTCATCGCTGTCTCTTTATATTCTTGACCTTAGAACCCTGTTGCCATTAGACTATGATGCTATTAAAACGGCTACCGAAGCAACTGGCAAAGTATTGCTGCTGCATGAAGACACATTAACCGGCGGCATTGGTGGAGAAATTGCAGCCTGGATTGGTGAACATTGCTTTGAACATTTGGATGCGCCTGTAATGCGCTGTGCATCGCTGGATACACCTATTCCTTTTAATATTGATCTTGAAAAAAACTTTATGGCTTATAGCAGGCTGGATGAATATGTGAAGAAACTGATGACCTATTAATAACATTCACTTCACCAATATTCACATTAATCTGCGCCAGCAATTATGAGAATATCTATCATCATTGCTTTGCATTATTCTCTAATACTTCTTTTGCCCAATACAGTTTTAACTGCGGTATAAAAAACAATTCCACTTATGATGCGGTATAATCTTAAGCATGTAGCACTGGTGTTAAACTGCGAAAATTTATTTTATTAAAAAAAAAAAAAAAACCTGTCGATCTACACCGGAAGTATCAC
>CAZDHQ010000238.1:0-6754 GCA_964505135.1 uncultured Ferruginibacter sp. | reverse complement strand
AAAAAATTGTGATCACGCCAGCTGACCTCACTACGGTGACTGAACAAATAAAAAGCACCTGGCAAAAAATACAGGCAAGGGATTTTTATACCGGTTGCGGAAAGCCGGATTGCCATTGGTGCAATTTTGTAAAGGATAACCAACTGGCCGTGGCATTACATGAAATGCAGGAAGAAGAACAATAGAATTTTAAGATTTTACCACAGCGGCATACCATTTAAACAAACTAAGTTTGCGCTCTAATCATTTTTTAATGAAGAAGGAAGCTTTACTCTTTTCACTTGCTTTAATCAGTTTTATAATTGTTGTATCACTGGGCTTAGGAGGTTGTGCACAGGTGGGTATGCCTACTGGCGGACCAAGAGATAGCACAGCGCCTAAACTGGTAAATGCTACACCCAAATTATTTGAGACTAATTTTAAGGATAACAAAATTGTTTTCACATTTGATGAATACATAGTGCTGGACAATGTTCAGAAGAACTTATTGGTATCCCCTTTCCCTAAAAAAAATCCGCAGGTAGAGTATAAATTAAAAACCGTTACAGTTAAAATAAAAGATACACTGCTGGAAAACACTACCTACGCCATCAACTTTGGCGATGCCATTAAGGATAACAATGAAGGCAATATATTCCGTGATTTTACTTATGTGTTTTCTACTGGAAGTAAAATTGATTCCCTGCAAATAAGCGGAGAAGTAAAATTGGCTGAGACAGGAAAAACGGATAGTACCATTATGGCCATGTTGTATAAAGACACAGATGATACCACAGTGCAACATCGCAAGCCCGATTATATTGCAAGGGTAAATCCAAAAGGTAAGTTCCGTTTTCGCAATCTTGCTCCCGGCACTTATAAATTATATGCATTAAAGGATAATGATGGATTAAAAACTTACAACGCTAAAACAGAGCTCTTTGCATTTTTAGACAGCACCCTTGTTTTAAAAGATTCCATAGCAGGTATTAAAATGAACGCCTATGCAGAAAGCAAAGAAGAAAAAAAAGCAGGCGCTTCAGTTAAATCGCTGCCGGAAAAAAAATTAAAGCTTACCACATCATTGGACAATAACCAGCAAAGCATTTTAGATAGTTTAAAAATTATTTCCAACCGAAAGATCAAATCATTTGATCAAGAGAAATTTTTCCTGGCTGATACTTTGTTCAAAAAAATAGAAGGTACTTATCTAAGCCTGGATAGTACGGGAAAAATTTTTACTATTTATACGCCCTGGAAAGAAGATACTAAATACAATTTGTTCATAGATAAAACAGCAATTACTGATACATTGAATGAACAATTAACAAGGAACGATACCATTGCTTTTAAAACAAAAAAAGAAGCTGATTACGGCCATATCTTATTGCGTTTTCAAAATCTTGATACTGCCGCACATCCGGTGCTTCAGTTTATAAAAAGTGATCAGTTATACAAATCGGTTCCGTTAACAGCCTCTACCTGGAGTGATAAACTTTTTGAGCCCGGCGAATATGAATTAAGAATTTTATTCGACCGTAACCGCAATGGTAAATGGGACCCGGGCAACTATGCAGAAAAAAGACAGCCTGAAACCGCCATCACATTAGACCAAAAGCTTACCATTAAAGCTAATTGGGATAATGAAAGAGATATCAAACTTTAGTTTGAGGTTCGAGGTTTGAAGTTTAAGGTAGCAGGTTTCAAAAGTCATAGATCAAACTTCAAACATCAAACAGTTATCTTTGCACCCATGATTTTTTCCTCCTCACTTTTAGAAAATGCGGTGAATGAATTTGCCAAACTACCCGGTATTGGTAAGAAAACGGCGTTGAGGTTGGTATTGCATTTGATAAAGCAGGATGCTGGTGAAGTGCTGCAATTTTCGGAATCAATTGCCACCATGAGGCAGGAGATCAAGTTTTGCAGCCGCTGCCATAATATTTCAGATAGCTTGCTTTGCAATATCTGCAGCAATCCTTCCCGAAAGCAGGAATTGGTTTGCGTGGTAGAAAATATCCGTGATGTAATTGCCATTGAAAGTACGCAGCAGTTTAACGGCCTGTACCATGTATTGGGTGGTATTATTTCACCCTTAGATGGCATTGGGCCAGATCAGTTAGCAATTGACTCTCTTATCACAAGAGTACAACAGGAAGGCATATCCGAAATTATTTTTGCCTTAAATGCCAATGTGCAGGGCGATACTACCGTATATTATATCAGCAAAAAGTTAAAGGGTATTCCTGTAAAAATTACTACCATAGCCCGTGGCATCGCCTTTGGAGGTGAGCTGGAATATGCTGATGAAATGACCTTAGCCAAGAGTATCAGCAACCGCATACCCGTTGAAAATTATATTACTACAGGCAACTAAGTTTCCATTCTTCCCGTTCAGTTACAAAAAATTCCTGTTCAGCAGTTTTAATACAGCTGCAGGCCAATCCGATGAATACCTTTAGCAAAAACTGGACGTATGGCAGGCAAAGCAAAGAAGATAGCATTATCGCTATTCGTACTCATCATTATTGGAGCTATTGTAGGTTATTTCCTCTGGAACAAACCTCATACAGATGTCTCAGGCGCTGATGCGGTTAAAACCGATGCGCTCTCGCTATACCAATCCTTTACTACCGATTCTGCTAATGCTAAAAAGCAATTTCTTCAACAGGTTGTTGAGGTAAGCGGCACTGTTGGCAGCGTAAATACCAACCAGCAAAACCAGCAAATAGTGCTGGTGAAAACCGCTACTGATGGAGCCAGCATTAATTGCACCATGGAAAAAGCAATTGACAAGATACAGGCAGGTACCGCTGTGGTATTGAAGGGAATTTGTGAAGGGCTTGGCCAGGGTGATGCTGATTTAGGTATTCCCGGTGATTTGTATTTGGTAAGATGTTATCCAGTTAAATAAACTTGTAAATAGACTAACAGATGATGAAAAAAGTGAATTATCCTTTGCTGCTCATACTTATTTTGATAATAGCAGCTTCCTGTAAACATGAGCTTCCTGCGCCAATCCTCCCGCCTCCACCAGGAACTGACACCACTGACTCAGTTTGCTTCCAGGCAAGTGTGTTACCCATTTTTCAAACCAACTGTGCTAAATCTGGTTGTCATGATGCGGCAACAAGAGAAGAAGGTTACCAGCTTGATAACTATAACGGTATTATGAGAGGCGTAAGGGCAGGCAATGCAAGTAACAGCAAAGTATACGAAGTGCTGTTTAAAACCGGCGAGAAAAAAATGCCACCAGCAGGTAACACGCCACTTACTGATGCCCAGAAATACCTGATTCAAACCTGGATTAACCAGGGTGCCGTAAACAATACATCCTGCACGTCATCCTGCGACAGCAGTACCATTACGTATAGTGGTGGGGTAAAACCAATTTTAGAAACCTATTGCTATGGATGCCATGCAGGTGCTGCTGCCAGCGGCGGCGGTATACCACTGGATACATATGACGGTGTAAAAGCCCAAGTGAATTTTAATGCACTTTATCCTGCCATCACTCATACAGGAGGCTCCCCTATGCCACAGGGAGCGGATAAATTAAGCGATTGCAAAATAGCTGTAGTCAGAAAATGGATAGAAGCAGGGGCTACAAACAACTAAAGAAATTATTATGAGAAGTATACCAACATTAAAACGAACCAGGAATCTGTCAGGTCTTTTTCTATTACTGTTTACGGCAGGATGTTACTATGATAAAGAAGAGCTGCTTTATCCTGGCAGTAACCAGGCTGTTAATTGCAGTACGGTATCCGCCAAGTTTAGCGCTGATGTGTTGCCCTTAGTTACCAGTAAATGCGCTATATCTAATTGTCATAACTCAAGTGCAGCAGGTGGAATGGTGTTTCAAAATTATAGCCAGATAAGCGCTGCAAAAGACAGGATTAACCAACGTGTGGTAGTAGAAAAATCTATGCCCCCCACAGGAGCATTGGCAGCATCTGAAATTGCCATCCTGCAATGCTGGATTGAATCTGGTGCACCCAACAATTAATTTATTAACCAATGAAAATAATTTTTATGAAACAGTTTTTAGTAGCCGCTTTTGCAATGGTAGTATTATCTCAAGCGGGCCTTGCACAAAAATATTACACCAAGAATGGTACCATCTCCTTTTTTTCAAGCACCAGCATGGAAGATATTAAGGCAGACAACAACCAGGTGATGAGTGTGCTCAATGCTCAAACAGGTGAGCTGCAGTTCTCCGTGATAGTTAAGAGTTTTCACTTTAAAAAAGCACTGATGGAAGAACACTTTAACGAGAACTATATGGAAAGTGACAAGTTCCCTAAGTCAAGTTTTAAAGGCACTGTGGCAGATATCAGCAAAGTAAATTTCACGAAAGATGGCAGTTACCCAGTTACTGTTTCTGGTGACTTAACCATTCATGGTGTTACAAAAAATGTAACTACACCAGGCACCATTTCAGTAGAAGGGGGAAAAATAAAAGGCAAGGCTGTTTTTAAAGTGGCTTTGGCAGATTATAATATCACAGTACCCAAACTAGTAGAAAAAAATCTTTCTAAAACCATTGAGATAACAGTGGATTGTTTGTACGACCAAAAAATGTAAGAGTTACCTAATAAAAAAACTATGCTTAAGAAGAATTTGTTTTTAATCGGCTGTTTAAGTCTTTGTGCTTTATCAAAACTAGCTGCTCAGGTTAAGGATACTACCGATCTTATGGCCCAGCTTGAAAAAGAGTCGTCCAGTGAAAACAGCATTAACTACACTACCGCTACATTTAAAACCACCCGTTTAATAGATGGGCATACGGTAGAAAATGTAGGTAAAGGTGTAATGGATGTAAAAATCTCTCACCGTTTTGGACAGCTGAATGGAGGCGGTTATGAATTTTTTGGTTTAGACAATGCTACTATGCGTTTAGGGCTTGACTATGGTATTACCAATTGGCTAATGGTAGGCGTAGGAAGAAGTACTTTTCAAAAAACATTTGATGCCTTTTTTAAAGTAAAGTTATTGCGCCAGTCAACCGGAAAAAGAAATATGCCGGTTACCGTTAGCTATGTGCCAACAATTGCTTTAAGAACATTACGCTGGGAAGATCCAACACGTAAAAACTATTTTAGCTCCAGGCTATCTTACACACACCAGTTGAGTATTGGAAGAAAATTTTCAGAAGGTACATCTTTGCAGATTATGCCAACCTATGTGCACCGCAATATGGCCGTTAAGGCAACTGATCCAAATGATCTGCTGGCAATAGGGATTGGCGGTAGACAAAAGCTTACTAAACGAGTTAGCTTAAATGCAGAGTACTATTACCAAATTCCAAAGTACAGGATTGATGGTACTACCAATGCACTCTCTGTTGGCTTTGATATTGAAACCGGCGGCCACGTATTCCAGTTACATTTTACTAACTCAAGAGCCATGACGGAGAAGAACTTTATCACTGAAACAACCGGTAAATGGGAGAAAGGTGATATCTACTTTGGCTTCAACATTTCAAGAGTATTTACCATCGGTAAAAGCAGGTAGAAGTTAAAATATTACCTGCGCTATTTGTAATAACAGAATTTTTTATACCTTGACCATGATGAAAAAAGGCATTAATATACTGTTGCTGGGATTACTTTGCCTGCTATCATCTGCCAACTTTACAACAGCGGCTTTGTACAAGGTTACTAAAGGAAACATTCTGTTTAATTCCGATGCACCCATGGAATTAATAAAAGCTTCCAGCGATGAACTGGCAGGTTTGTTTGATACCGAGAAAAAAAATTTTGCTTTTAGAATTAAAGTGAGCTCCTTCAAGGGGTTTAACAGTTCCCTTCAAAAAGAACACTTTAATGAAAACTACATGGAGTCTTCAAAATTTCCCTACGCCAGTTTTGAAGGTAAAGTGATTGAAGATATTGATTACAATGTACCTGGCACCTATAATGTAAGGGCAAAGGGAAATCTTTCCGTACATGGGGTTACACAGGAAAGAATCATTAAAGTAAATTTAATCGTAAAGAAAAACCAAATCAATGCTCAATCAGCTTTTACCGTAATGCTGGCCGATCATAATATTACCATCCCAAAAGTGGTGCATGAAAAGTTGGCTTCAGAAATTAAAGTAGAAATTGATGCAGACCTCAATACTGCTAATTAACTAACATGCTATCAAAGCAGCCGCTGATATTTTTTTTTACTGTACTGGTTTCTCTTCGCTGCTTTTCACAAACGGCCGGCTACAAACAGTTTACATTAGGTGAAGCCGGCACCAGTAATAAAATTTTTTCGCTGTATAAAACTAAGCAGGGCTACCTGTATACAGGAAGCAGTGATGGATTGTATCGGTTTGATGGAAAAGTTTTTAAAAAAATCACAGTACCTGCAAATAGTGTAAGCGATACCGTTACCGCCATTTTCCAGGATAGCAAGGGTGTGTTATGGGCTGGATTTCAAAGTGGCAATATCGCCCTGATGGATAAAAACAGGCTCACCTATGTACAGCCTGAAGAAGGCACTCCTAAGAAGAAGATCACCAGTTTTACAGAAGATAAGGACGGCAACATTTGGTTAGCTACAGCAGGTGAAGGCATTTACTATTTCAAAGGAAAAAGATTATACCTAATCAATGAACAGGAGGGACTTACTGATTTAAATGTTCATGCAGTGGTACTGTCTTCCGGCGGTGATATTATTGCCGCAACAGACAATGGCATTGCAATTACTCATATGAACGGTAGCAAAAAAGAAGTCAGCATGATTGGACCCAAACAAGGTTTACCAGACTATATCGTAACCG
>CAZDHQ010000237.1:0-6760 GCA_964505135.1 uncultured Ferruginibacter sp. | reverse complement strand
CAGCGCTGCTCCTAAAGTCATTGAAAAAATAAAGAACAAAGCCATTTTGTAATTGCCAAAGAGCTTAAAAGCTTTTAAACCCAACTGTTCAGCAATACTGGCATCTTTTGAAATACTTTTCTGCGGCGGGCACTTCGGTAAGGTGAAGGAATAGATACCCAGCAAAACGGCTGCAATACCGGCAATCACAAACTGGTTTGTATTGGCCTTGCTGCCTGTAAGATTGGTAACCCACATGGCAATAATAAAACCAACGGTGCCCCATACACGAATAGGCGGAAACACTTTGATCACATCAAAACCTTCTCTTTTTAAAATCGTGTAAGCGATGGAGTTAGAGAGTGAAATAGTAGGCATATAGCAGATCATCGCTGCAAACATTACATAATATAATGTTCCTGCATCATGCACCTGCGGTACATAAAAAAGTATCAACCCATAAACAATATGCAGCAAGCCATATAGCCGTTCTGCATTCATCCATTTATCAGCTATAATACCAGTGAGTGCAGGCATAAATAAAGAAGATATTGCAAGCGTGGAAAAGATAGCGCCAAATTTAGCTCCCGCCCCTTCTGCAGCGCCCATGGGGCTGCTAAAAAAATAAGTGGCGATGGTGATCAACCATGCACCCCAAACAAAAAATTGTAAAAAGCTCACCAGCGTAAGGCGGATTTTTATACTCATGCTCTTGTGTGTTTATTCAGCAGTTAGTGTTGTTTACCCCAACACCATGATTAAAATGGCACTTGGTAAATGCAATGTTGAAAGATAGCCAATTATTAATGATGAAATGCGCTGTTAAAGAAAAAATGGGTAAATCCGGCATGCTTTTCTACAATTAATAAAGCTTTTTAACGCAGGCAGCCAATGCGATTTTTTGGGTATCTTGCAATTACAGTTAAAAACAAAACGTTCCTATTGAGAACAACAGCCCCCGATGGCAAAACCCAAACATGCTGAAATGAGAAAACATTACCTGTTAGCAGGACTCCTCTTTATATTTGCCCAACAAAGTTTTGCCCAAACGATAAAACCGGAGCTCATCAATTTCAACGAGAAAGCTGCTCAGTACAAAGCTCATCCTGAATTATATAAACGCTGTGCCACCTGCGAGGAAAAAGAAATCGACAACGGCTGGAGAAATTTACAAAGCGGCCTCCCTATTCCACAGGGTGCTGCAATAAAAAAACAGGTACAGCAGGTAACCAAACCGGCTTTGCAAAAAGAAGCAAGGCCGACAAAAATATTAGACGCTTCACCTGCCCCTGCCAAAAGTTTTGTTGGCTATGTTGATCCGGGGCAAAACATTCCGCCCGATACCCACGGCGCTGTTGGCCCCAATCATGTGGTTACAGCAACCAATGATTTTATAATAGTGCATAACAAAGCCACCGGAGCAGAAATCAGCCGGGTGCCGCTATCCAGTTTTGCCGGTGTTTCCAATACCTGCGATCCTTACATTCAATACGATCCCGATACACAGCGTTTCTTTCTGTCTGCCATTAACTGCGACGCCAATAATGGCAATACCATGGCTATCATTGTTTCAAACAGCAGTGATCCTACCGGTACCTGGCGCAAGTACATGTTTACACCATCCAACTCCTATTTTCTTGATCACCCTTACCTGGGCTTTAATGAAAAATGGGTAGTAGTAGCCGGAAGAAAATTCCCGAATCTGAATTATTTCGATGGGCCTGTATTGTTTTTACTTGATAAATCAAACTTACTTAATGGAGCCACCATCAATTTTGGCATTAATGCTCAGCGCATTGAAAAATCTTCAGACCAGGGTGATTCCCCCTTACCTGTTACAGTAATAGGTTCTAATCCTTCACCCGGCACCTTGTATATTCTTCAAAACTGGAATGGAGATGCAGCAGCCATCAGGCTTTCCACCGTTACGGGTAATATACCCAATGCAGAATGGAACACCAGTTCGTCTGTGTACATTGTTGGCGGCACACCATGGACAAGCAATACCGGATCTGTGGCCGAGCAACTGGGTGAGAACAGGAAGATTGCCACCAATGATGCAAGGATTAGCACCGGTGTGATGGTAAATGGAAGTATATGGTGTGCACACCATATCGGCATAAGTCCTGATAATGTAGCCGTGCGATGGTGGCAGATTAATGGATTATCAGGACCAGCTTTTGGCAATGTAATACAGCGTGGCCGCATTGGCGAAGGGCAACCAAATAATTATCGCTACTATCCTTCAATCATCGCTAACCAAAATGAAGATGTATTAATCGGCTATACCGTATCATCCAATACATCACGTATTAGCAGCGCATACAGCACCAGGACGAATCTCACAGCTCCTAATACTACAGAGGAAGAGTACATTTACAAACTTGGCCTGAGCAGTTATTACAAAGATTTTGGCAGTGGCAGGGCCAGGTGGGGCGACTACAGCCACAGCGCTCTTGATCCGGTAGATGGCTCCCTGTGGACCATACAGGAATATGCTGATTCCCGTACCAGCAGTTCTGATAACGGCTCCCGCTTTGGCGTGTGGTGGGCAAAAGTAAATCCGATGTCAACACTGGAAGTTACCGATGCTGCGGTGGGTGCAGTGGTAAGTCCAGACCAGGGTATTTACTGTAAAACCTCTTTTCGTCCATCTGTAACCGTTAGAAACCTGGGAACTGATACGTTAAAAACGATACAGCTGGGAATGCTGCTGGATGATGTGTCTATTGGTACATTGGTAACCGTTAGTAACCTAGCTGTTCCCACCTTTGGCATGAGCAATACCATTGTGCTACCCTTAATAACTCCCTCACCCGGCGATCATAACCTGAAAATCTATACGATCAATCCAAATAATAAAACCGATTTAAGAACAGGGAACGATACTACCAGTATTTTTTTCACCACACCCGCAGAATTGGTATTGCCCTATACTGAAAGCTTTGAGGGTCCGCTATTTCCACCCAACAACGGTTCAGCTATTGTGAACCCTGATGGCGACAAAACATGGGAGATTTATTATGGTGCAGGAAGGCCCGGTGATTATAGCATGCGTATGGATTTTTTCGACTATGGTGCAGATGTAAACGGTAATCTGAAGCAAAAAGACATTTACCAACTACCCAGGATAGATGTGACCAGCCTCGACTCTGTACAGTTGAGTTTTAATGTGGCCTATCAGCAGTATTTTGGGCCTGATGTAAATGCCCCCATTATTGATTCTCTTAATATTGTTTATTCACCGGACTGCGGCGTTAATTGGTACAACGCAGGCTATGCAAAAGGCGGTAAGAGCCTGAGCACAGCACCCAATTCCAATACCTCTTTTGTTCCCACAGCCGATCAATGGAGAACAGAAAAACTGGTGATCAAAAATTTCTGTGAAAGAAATCTCGATAATATTATTCTTGGCTTTGAAGCAGTAAACAGCTTTGGTAATAACCTTTACATTGACAGCATCAACGTGGTTGGCTTTACTTCATTTAACAACAATGCAGTGTTAAAGTCACTTAGCAAACCGCCACTTGCCCTGTGTGATGGTAAGGTAACACCAGTTATCACTTTTGGTAATGCAGGACAGGATACACTTAAATCACTGAACATACATTACCGTATTGATGATGGTGCAGTTACTACTTACAACTGGACTGGGAATTTAGCTAAGTGTGACTCCGTTAAACTTAACCTGGCAACAGCCAATGCCTCAGTAGGAACGCATTTGCTTACAGTTTATACATCATTGCCGAATGGGAATGCAGATGAAGCTCCGGTTAATGATACACTGCGAAGATCCTTCTCTGTTTATACAACAGCATCCACTCCCGTAAAAGAAGATTTTGAAAACACTGCAATTCCCGCCAATAACTGGGGTATACAAAACGTAAATGGTGGCACCAGCTTTGAAAGGTCAACAGTGGCTGCAAAATCCGGCAATGCCTCACTGGAAATTAACAATCCCAATGCCATCAACTTTAATAATGCAATAGATTATTTTGTTTCACCCATTGTGATCAATGATCCTAAAGCAGATTCCATTTTTGTAGAGTTTGATTACGCCTACCAGCAGGGCCCTCAGTATCCGGGCTCCACCGTTTTTCCTTTGGATACGCTTGACATTTTAGCTACCAAAGATTGTGGTGTAACATTCACAAGTGTTTGGAAAAAATGGGGTAATGAATTGCAAACCGTGAATGATCCAAGCTTCCCATCCACCGGCAGTTTTGTTCCAGCATCTGCAGCGCATTGGAAGCATGTAAAAATTTACCTGGATCCGTTTGTTGGAAGCAGTAATTACCAGGTATATTTTGCTATGAAGGGCAATAAACAAAATAATTTGTGGCTGGATAATGTGAATATTTGGGAACAAACACTCCCGCAAAAGTTAAAGGAACAGGGCTATTTGATTTACCCCAATCCATTTAACAATGGCTTCCTGCTGCATCATCATGCAGTACAGCCACCAACTGATTTAAAAGCCTTGATTATTTACAATACCGCTGGCCAGGAAGTTTGGCGCAAGGAATACAGTGGCAATGCTGAAAGACAAATTACCATTGATTTAAGTGGTAAAGCAAGAGGCGTGTATTTGTTGAAAATGATTTATACTAAGAAGACGATTGTGGAACGAATTGTGAAGAATGGATAACACTTGTTGTTAGTATGGTTTGTTACGGAAAATGTTTTCTTAATGACGAGTTGTTATTGAAAATGTTTTAAATAAGGTAATAAGGTCGAAACTTATATAGCTATTTTTTTACTAAGATTTAAAACTGTAAAATAAGGTCTAGAAGACAGAAAACAAAATACATAAGTCAGCATTAGGTAGAATAGTAAAACGGTATTTGTTAAGATGAAAACTTATAATTTGGGTACCCTTATTATTTATTTTTAGTCACCAAAAGCTTTGCCTCAAATCGTGGTAAAAGTGAATCGCTGAATATTCAAACATTATAACCTTATTCATTTGCTCCAGGTCTCCAAAGATGCAACTGACTTAAACCTTAGTAGAATGTAACAACATAATAAATACAGCAGACCTTATTATTATTTTCCATGTTTCCTGTTTAAAAGACTGGGCAATTTAACCCGGTAAACCATCACAATTTTCCTTCAATAAAGCGGACGTAAACAAAATCAAATTCCCACAAAACACATCGCCTTTTGTTTTATACCCCCTCCCATCCTAACTTTGCAAAAATTTAGAACAATGAATAGTTCAATAGATACCCTAATTGATTTTACCGCAGACGAAGGATTAAAAACCATTGCTGAAAAAGTAAAAAAACAGCAAAGAATTACAGATGAAGAATGCCTCCTGCTTTTTGAAAAAGGAAGCCTTGCATTTGTAGGTACTTTGGCTAATTATATCAGGGAGCGACTTCATGGAGATACTACTTATTTTAACCGCAATTTTCATATTGAGCCGACCAATGTATGTGTATTCAGCTGTAAATTCTGTTCCTACTCCCGCCTGTATGCTCACAAGGAAGATGGCTGGGAATTGAGCATTGACCAAATGCTTGACATTGTTAAAAGCTATGATGGTAAACCGATTACAGAAGTGCATATTGTAGGCGGCGTTCATCCAAAGATGAATATGGAATATTTTATTGAGCTGATGCAGAAGATCAAGAACCATCGTCCGGAATTGCATGTAAAAGCATTTACGGCCGTTGAGTTGGATTATATGTTCCGTAAAGCGAAGCTGAGTATTGAAGAAGGCATGAAGCGTTTGCATGAAGCTGGTCTTGATAGCTTGCCAGGTGGTGGCGCAGAAATTTTTGCACCGGAAATAAGAGAACAGATTTGTGCAGATAAAGTAGATGCGGAAGGCTGGTTAAAAATTCATGAGACGGCACATAACCTGGGTATGCACAGCAATGCAACCATGCTGTATGGCCACATTGAAAAGGCGGAGCATTTGGTAGATCACATGAGAAGATTGAGAGAACTGCAGGACAAAACAAAAGGCTTTAATACATTTATTCCACTTAAGTTCAGGAACATGGATAATGACATGAGCAATGTACCTGAAACATCCATTGTGGAAGACATGCGCCTGTATGCCATAGCAAGAATTTATTTAGATAATTTTCCTCACCTGAAAGCTTACTGGCCAATGCTGGGCAGGCAGAATGCACAGCTTTCTTTATCGTATGGTGTGAATGATATTGATGGTACTATTGATGATTCTACCAAAATCTACAGCATGGCGGGCAGTGAAGAACAAACGCCAACCATGAGTACAGAAGAACTGGTAACACTCATCAAACAGGTACGTCGCAGACCAGTGGAAAGAGATACGCTTTACAACATCGTTAAAGATTTCAGCGATACCGCATTTGACACGGCTTCTTTAAACTAAGTATATACATGCCTGTAAACACCGGTGATTTTTTGCAGCAACTGCAATCCGCATTTGAGAACAAAACGCTGGTGAAGCTAACGCTGGGCCATAAGCGAAATAAAGTGGCTGATTTGGATAATGTATTTGCAAGAATCATCCAAGTAAAAAGCGGGCATAAATTATCTTTTGTTTATCGCTATAAAACTAAAGACATCACCAAAAATTTTGATGGCGCTGAAGCATTAAAAGAGGCTCAACAATTATTGGAAACTTCATTCTTTAATGCAGACCTTTTTACAAGCAGCCATAATTTTTATTTTACCAACGATAAAGACGGCAAAGCAAAGCTGGTAACCAAATCAGCTTCACAACCTGCGGCCAATAATTTCTCCCACGACAAACAAAAAGAAAGAATTATACAGGCGGATAATA
>CAZDHQ010000236.1:0-6774 GCA_964505135.1 uncultured Ferruginibacter sp. | reverse complement strand
GATCAGCAACCTGGCTGGCGTTACACCTTCTATACCAAGCTGGGCTTCCTTACCTATGCCGGGTGTACAACCGATTTTGGTGGATGAACAGGGAAATGAAATCACCGAAAAAGATGAACATGGTATTTCAAAAGGTAATCTCTGTATGAAGGCACCATGGCCAGGAATTTTAAGAACTACCTGGGGTGATCATGAACGCTGCCGCACCAATTATTTTGCTACTTATCCCGGCTTATATTTTACGGGTGATGGTGCACTAAAAGATGAAAAAGGAAATTACAGGATCACCGGAAGGGTGGATGATGTGTTGAATATCAGTGGTCACCGTATAGGAACAGCAGAAGTAGAGAACGCCATTAATATGCACTCCGGTGTGGTGGAAAGTGCAGTAGTAGGTTATCCGCATGATATCAAGGGCCAGGGCATTTATGCTTATGTGATTTACAATGGTCATCACAATGAAGAAAATTTAACAAGGCAGGATATCAGTTTAACTGTTTCAAAAATCATTGGGCCAATTGCAAAACCGGATAAGATCCAGTTTGTAAATGGATTGCCTAAAACAAGAAGTGGTAAGATCATGCGCCGTATTTTAAGAAAGATTGCAGAAGGTGAAATGTCGAGCCTGGGTGATACTACTACATTGCTTGATCCTGGCGTGGTAGATGAAATTAAAAACGGCAAATTATAAATTGTTTGATGAGAGCTGATTCAATCCCCGGTAAATGCCGGGGATTTTTTATGGCAACTATTTCAGATGTCTGAACGTTATAAAGCATGAGTTCATACTCATTTTATCCAATCCTGTAGAACTTTTTTCCCGGCAAATTATTATTAGTGTAACAGAGCGTGGCAGCGGATAATGGCTGTTATTGAGGTTGAGGCTTAGCCATGTCCGAAACCTGGGCATATAGTTTGATCTTTTATTACCATACTAAAACGGATCACTATGACAATACAACTCTACTCAATTAAGAGGCTTTCATTTGTTATCTTAATTATTACCGCATTGCTTAGCGCAGGCAGTACAAAGGCACAGCCAGTGTTATCTCTCACACCGGTGATTACATCAGGGCTCAATCAGCCAATACAATTTGTAAATGCCGCTGATGGCAGTAACCGTATTTTCATTGTACAAAAGGGCGGTACCATCAGGGTATATGATGGATCCTTTAATTTTCTTTCAACCTTTCTAACGGTTACGGGCATTACCACCGCAGGCGAACGTGGATTATTGAGCATGGCATTTCATCCTAATTATGCCAATAATGGATTTTTCTTTGTGTATTATACCAATGCCAATGGTGATCTGGAAATAGCCCGTTATTCTGTTAGCGCAGGTGATCCAAATATGGCGGATGCTTCGTCTAAAGCAGTAGTGATCACTATTCCACATCCTACCAATAGCAATCACAACGGTGGTGAGCTGCATTTTGGAGCCGATGGCTATTTATACCTCAGCACCGGCGATGGCGGTGGAGGCGGTGACCAACCAAACAATGCACAAAACACCAATGTGCTGCTGGGGAAACTATTAAGGCTTGATGTGAATGTATCTGCAACTCCTCCTTATTACAGGGTAGCACCAGGCAATCCATTTAACAATGAGATTTATGATTTGGGTTTGCGCAATCCATTTCGCTGGAGTTTTGACAGAGCCACTAATGATATATGGATAGGCGATGTTGGCCAGGATTCTTTTGAAGAAATTAATTTCAGATCATCCAGTGCTGCACCCGGCGTGAATTATGGCTGGCGCTGTTATGAAGGAAACAATGCATATAATAGCAGTGGTTGTTTAGCTGCTTCCAATTATTTGTTTCCGGTGTATACCTATCCTACACCAAATCCTTCAGGGGCGGTTACAGGTGGTATTGTTTACAGGGGTACAGCTTATCCTGCATTGCAGGGGTACTATGTAGCGGCAGATTTTTATACCGGTACTTTTTACCTGGTTTCAAGAAGTGGGGGAAATACAAGCACCACCACCCAGGTAATTCCTACTACTGGTGTAGTTGATTTTGGTGAAACAGAAAACGGCGAAGCTTATGTGGTTTCACTTACTGGTGGTGCTGTATATCGGTTAGAAGCTGCATCAGGCGGGCCACTACCGGTAACGCTTAGGGCATTTGGAGCAACCGTTTCAGGCGGTGCTGTAAAACTGGACTGGAGCACCAGCACTGAAATCAATTTAAAACAGTTTGAAGTTCAGTATAGCGCAGATGCAAACAACTTTAATCCGGCGGGTACAGTGGCGGCCAACAATGCTATTAACGGTGCCGGTTATAGTTTTACACATGTACTCAATAATGTTGGTCCCGTTTTTTATCGTTTAAAAATGATAGACCAGGATGGCAGGTTTAGTTATTCTAACGTGATAAAAGTGATCATCAATGATCGTAACACAAAATTGATTTCACCCACAGTAATAAAGGATGGCTACCTAAGAGTGAATATAGCTAATAATGCTTACTCATTCCTGGAGATGATTAATTCCAATGGTGTAAAAGTGTTTACCAGGGCGATAGATGGGCAAACGGGCAGACTTGAAATAGCTACAGGAACATTGGCGCCAGGTGTATATGTTGTAAGGTTATTAGGAAATGGAGAACCTGTTTCAGAGAAAGTGGTAGTACAATAAAATATTTGCAAGCGACAATGCCCACACGATTGTAGTGTGGGCATTGTTTTAAAGACTTATTACAATATTTTCTGCTTTGCGTCACAAATAGCAGACTTCATAGAAGGCCTGCTGACTGCTGCTCACAAAAGATATTTACATATAAAATAGTAAATCGAAAAGGAGAATTTACAGTAATTGCTATAGGACCGCAACGAGCATAAAAATAATAGAAAGAAAACAAGGTCTATCCAAGCAACGCCATCAACTCATTTTCTTTTTCCATTAACCTTTGCAACAGTACCACCTGGTTTTTGGCTCTTATAAAATTGTGTCCTTCGTATTTGGAGCCATAGTAGACGTCATTATTAATATAATCAGCTAAAAAACGAAGTGCCTGCATGTAAATGAGAAATTTACCTGCGTAAACAAAATGCGCTTTTTCGGCATCAGTTAGTTCGTCTTTCATCTCTGCTAAATAGCCATCGGCAATGGCTTTGAAGTAATCATTCCTGATTTCAATTTTCGAAAAATCTTTTTCTTCTTCGCTTACAGGAGAAAGATAGGTACGCATCATATCACCCACATCACTGATAAAATAGCCGGGCATCACCGTATCTAAATCAATTACACAAATGCCTTTGTTGTTATCATCAAACAATACATTGCTGATCTTGGTATCATGGTGCGTTACCCTGATTTTAAAGTCAGGATTTTTACGGATAGCATCGTAGCTGTCTACAATATCATGATGCTGCTGTAAATATTTAATAGTATCTGCTGTTTCTTTTATTCTTGCCGCATTACCCTGCTGTAGTGCATTTTCAAACTGCTGGTAACGCAGGCTTAAATTATGAAAGTCAGGTAATGTGATGTGTAAAGATGCTGCATCAAAACCCGAAAGTAGTTTAGTAAATCTTCCAAACTGCCTGGCCGCTTCATAAGCCTGGCTGGTGGTATTGACTACATCAATGGTGTGAGAGTTTTTTATAAATGGAAAAAGCCTGAAAAAGCCTTCGCCTTTTATAAACACCAGTTCATCTCCTTTAGTAGTTTTTTCAGGAGTTACAAAAAGATAAGCTGGATAGTGAGTTGCAAAATAGCGGGCAATATTTTTTATATTATCCGCAATGGCTTCCGGCTGTTTAAAAACATTGTGATTGATTCGCTGGAGAATAAAATCTCCGGTTCCATTTTTTACTACCCAGGTATTATTAATCAAGCCGCTGCCAAACGGGATTACTTCATCCATCTCCTTCACCTTGCTAAATTCCGACAATACTTTATTCAGCATATTTTTAAAATGAGCGTAAAAGTATAAAATGCTCCCAAGGAAAATAAGTGCAAACGCTTGCGAAATTCCATTGCCGGTTCTTATTCACTTTTTGGATCATGTACTACCAACTGCGATTCCAGGATTATTTTATAATAAGTAGCGTTGTTATTTTCAGGTTCTTCGTTGTCTTTCTTTTGTAATAATTCAATTAATGTTTCGGTTGCTTTTTGCCCCTGCTGGTAAGGGAACTGCTCCACCGAAGCAAGCGGGGGATATGCAGTGTAGTTGCTCAATGGCAGGTTAGCGTAGCTTACAAAGCAAATATCTTTATTGATCTTGAGTTTCATTCTTTTTGCCTGCTGTACCGCATCCAGTGCCACATAGTCATTGAAAGTAACTACGGCCGTGGGCTTTCTTTTTCCGCTCAATAATTTCTCAGTAGCAGCAGTTACACTTTCTTTAGTAAGATCGCAGTTAATCACCAGGGATGGATCGTATTTCAATCTGCTCTTGGTCATTGCCTGTATATAGCCTTCCAGCCTGTCTTTGGTGGCGGGTAGTTTTTCAGGACCGTTGATCATGCCAATAATACGATGTCCTTTTTTAAATAAGAAGTTAATGGCTTGTACCGTACCATTGATCATGTTACAGGCTACATAATGTATGTTGGGGATTTTTGGAATGCGGTCAAAAAATACAATGGGTGTATTGTATCGCTGCAGTGCTTCCAGGTGTTCGTAGTTATCAGTATTTTTTGAAATGGAAATGAGCAGTCCATCTACCCGGTGTTTTTTCATCGTATCAATGAGCTGCTTTTCTTTATCCACGCTGTCGTGGCTTTGGCCAAGCAATACCGTGTAGCCTGCTTTATGGGCTGCATCTTCAATACCACTAATAGCGGATGAAAAGAAGGCTTCACTTAGTTCAGGCAATATCACGCCAATGGTAAAAGTTTTACCCTGCTGAAAAAATATAGCGGTTTGATTAGGCTCATACTGCAGTTGCCGGGCCAGTTCCTGCACCCTCATTTTGGTACGCAGGCCAATGCTGGGATGATCATGCAAAGCACGGGATACGGTTGACACTGAAATGTTCAGTTGCTTTGCTATTTCTTTTATAGTAGGCAATCTTTTTTCCATGCAATTAAAGGATTGGGAAGGTAATAATTTTATGCAAACGATTGACTGAATAATGAAGTTGGTGACTAAAGAAACTGATATGTTCAGATATTGCAGTTCAACAATTACATCACTACAGGAGTTATCCTGCAGCCGTTTAAATCATCCTTACCATGAGCAAAAAATTGATAGCTGTTTGTTTATTGTGTGCATTTTTTTATTGCAGCCATGCACAAACCACCCGCCATTCCTATAAAGAAAGCAAAGAAGATTTTCGCAATCCTGAAAGAGGTTTTTATATACCATCGGGTACCAAGGCAAGCAATTTTGCTTTATTGGATGCCAGTCATCTTTCTACCTATAAAACACAGCAACAGCAAACAAATAGTGCCAGTTATAAAGTAAACGTGTCATTACTGTACCGGGCTTATGAGCTGGATATATTCAAAGACAAACCGCTCTCAGATGATTTTTTAGCCAACCTGCAAAATGATTTTGATGCAGTAAGAACAGCAGGATTAAAAATCATTTTGCGATTTGCATATACCAATAGCCCGGTTCCTGGCGATTGCAAAGATGAATATGGTATTTGTCCGCCCTACGGAGATGCTCCTGTACATATTGTGCTGCAACATATCAAACAACTGAAGCCGTTGCTGCAAAAAAATGGAGACATCATTGCAGTATTGCAGCAGGGCTTTGTGGGCATCTGGGGCGAAAATTATTTTACTGATTATTTTGGCTGCCCTTCAGATATTGGTGCAGGTGTAATCAATGACAGTGGGTGGATAAACCGCAACCTTTTTTTAAAAGCGCTGCTGGATGCTATGCCAAAAAACAGGATGGTGCAGGTGCGTACACCGCAGATAAAACAACGCTACATCGGGGGCATTCATGTTACGCCGAAAGGCTCACCGGTATTAAGCAGTAAAGATGCTTATTCAGGAAAAGACATTGCCAGGGTAGCTTTTCACAATGATTGCTTTTTAGCATCTGCAGATGATTACGGAACTTTTTTTGACTATGGTAATTCACGCAGCAAAAGAGATACTGCCAATTTTGTAATGCGACGGTATTTTGAAAAAGAAAGCCGCTATCTGGCCATTGGCGGTGAAACCTGTGATGATGCATTTAGTCCGCAAAACGACTGTGCACCTGCCGGCTATGCGGAAAAAGAAATGGCGGATATGCATTACAGTTATTTAAATGCTGCCTACAATAACCAGGTAAATAACGATTGGGATTCTGCTGGCTGCATGCACAGCATTAAAACAAAACTGGGATACAGGTTTGTGCTATTAAGCAGCGATCTGCCAGTGTCGGCAAAGTCAGGAAGTAATTTCAGTCTGAAAATTCGCTTTAAAAATATTGGTTACGCCACACCCTTTAACCCAAGACCAGTGCAATTGATTTTAAGGAACACTGGCAATGGTAATATTACCAAAATAAAACTCCGTACAGATATAAGAAGATGGTTTACCGGTGATGTGCGACTGGAGCAATCAGTTAAACTGCCTTCAACAATTAAAGCAGGTGAATATGAATTGTTGTTGTCAATGCCGGATGAAGCGGCATCCATTAGTGCAAGAGCTGAATATGCCATACGGCTTGCCAATGAAGATGTGTGGGAAGAAGCAACCGGTTACAATAAATTAAATCATATCATCACTATCAAATAGTGTTTAAATAAATATCCTGCTGCCGTAACTATAGTTTTCTCTAAACTCTTTTGGGGTGCAACCTTTTTTCTTTTTAAAAAG
>CAZDHQ010000235.1:0-6787 GCA_964505135.1 uncultured Ferruginibacter sp. | reverse complement strand
ACAAGGAGTACCTGCATGATGACTTGAATTATTACTACATCGTATGCCGTTTGAAACTGCAGCTACCAGTCGCTGAAACAGAAGCAACGCAATATATTGATTGGGTTAACAACAATGCCCGCAGTCAGCTCATGAGTTATCATCTTGGAAAATTCTATTTTCAAAAAGATGATTTTAGAAATGCCATTGCTTATTACGAAAAGGCTTCTCTCGAAAACTTAAGCAATGAAGAAATAGCTGATGCAAAATTTGAGATGGGGTATTGTTATTTTAATCTCAAGAATTTTGAAAAGGCAAAACCATTATTCAACGAGATTCACCAGTTACCAGATAACAAGTATTATATCCCTGCCAACTACTACTATGGCTTTATCTGTTTTTACCAGAAGCAATATAATGAAGCTTTAAAATCTTTCAGGCTGGTAGAAAGCAAAGATGAATATAAGGGCGTGGTGCCTTACTATATTGCAGAGATTTATTATTTCCAGGGCAAAAAAGATGAAGCATTAAAATACGGCGAAAGCACACTGAGCAGGGGAGGAATGTATTATGAAAAAGACATGAAACAATTGCTTGGACAGATTTATTTTGAAAAGAAAAACTTTGCCAAAGCGCTTCCCTTGCTTGAATATTATGTAAACAATAGCCAAAAAGTAAGCAAGGAAGATTTGTATGAATTAAGTTATTGCTACTATCAAACCAATAAACTGGATAAAGCAATTGAAGGTTTAAAACAATTGAGCAATGAGAAAGATTCGTTAGGACAAAACTCCATGTACATACTGGCTGATTGTTACCTAAAGACAAACCAAAAAGAAAATGCCAGGAATGCATTCCGCTATTGCGCCACCAACAGCAGCAATAAAGCGCAGCAGGAAATTTCTTTATTCAACTATGCCAAGCTTTCTTTTGAATTAGGCTACCAGGATATTGCGCTAACTGAGATGCAGCGCTTTATTGATCAGTATCCTAACTCTGAATACAATACAGAAGCAAAAGAATTAATGGTAAACCTATTGGCCAACACCAATAACTACCGGGATGCATTAGCATTGTATCAATCTTTTAAAAAACCTACGCCAGCAATGCAAAAGGTTTATCCAAAGATTTTGTATGGCCGTGCGGTGGAATACATGAATGATCAGCAGATTGCAAGAGCAGATGAACTGTTTGCCAACATTACCGCTTTGCCTGCATCTAACGTTACCCCTTATGCGAATTTCTGGAGAGGTGAAATTGCTTATCGTTCTGATAAATTTGATGAAGCCATTCGCAATTATAGTCTTTACCTGCAAAGCAATGCACCTGCTTTAGGCGAAGCCAATCCACAAACTGCAAAATATAATTTAGGTTATAGCTGGCTGAAAAAGGAAAGCTATAAGCAGGCGCAGTCCTTTTTTGAACCCGTTGGCCGTACGAGTACTACAGCATCCCCAATGGAGCAGGATGCTTATGTAAGAGCAGCCGATTGTTACTTTATGCAAAAGGATTTTGCAAAGGCCAATACGATGTATGATAATGTAATCAACAGTGCATCGCAGCAAAGTGATTACGCTTTATTTCAAAAAGCGATGATTGCAGGAGTGAAAAGCTCCAGCAGCAAAATTGCTGTGTTGAATAATTTGGCAAGGCAATATCCTAACAGCTCACTGGTACCAGATGCAAATATGGAGATAGCCAATTCCTACATGGCGGATGAAAAATTCAGTGATGCAATTACCTATTTAAAGAAAATCATTGCTTCCAATAATGGTGATGGATTAAAACCGGCAGCCTATTTAAAAACCGGTCTTAGCTATTATAACCTGAATAAAAATAATGACGCACTTACCAATTACCAGGCTTTGATACAGCAGTATCCCCAATCGCCGGAAGCAGATGAAGCAATGGAGAATGTGAAAAATATTTATGTAGAAGAAGGCAGGCCGGGTGAGTATGTTGAGTTAATGAAGAAGAATGGTAAAACCATTACTGTCACCGAAGCTGATTCACTCACTTATACAGCAGCAGAACTGAAGTACAATAACAATGATTGTAACGGAGCTATTGCAGGATTTAACACTTACCTGGGTCAATATCCTGACGGGGCCTTTGCTATTCCTGCAAACTACTTCCGCAGTGAATGCTACAACAAAATAAAAGACTGGGCCAACGCACTTAAGGGATATGATTTTGTCTACAGCAAGGGACTAAATAAGTATTACGAGAAATCTACGCTTGCTGCAGCAAGGATTACCTATTTTGAATTGAAAGACTATGCCGCTGCTAAAAGGTACTTTAGCGCTTTGGCGGGGGGCACTGTAAACCAGGAGAACAAAATAGAATCCCTGCGTGGTTTAGTTAGATGCTATTACCAATTGAAAGATTATACTGAAGCTAATAATGGAGCCAAAGACTTGTTGGCTTATAAAGGAGCAAGTACAGATGATAAATCAATAGCGTTTTTAGTACTTGGAAAATCACAACAGGTAAGCGGTGATTGCAATGCGGCCATCGCATCCTTTAAATCCTGTGCTGCTATTAATAAATCGGCATGGGGAGCAGAAGCAAGGTATGAGATCGCCAATTGCTATTACACTTTAATCAACTTAAATGCGGCTGAAAAAGCGGCCATGGCTGCTATCAAAGAAACCAGCAGTTACGATTATTGGGTAACCAAGTCTTATATTTTGCTTGGAGATATTTTCCTGCAGAAGAAGGATTATTTCAATGCAAAGGCAACCTACGAAAGTGTGGCACAAAATGCTTCTATTGCTGAATTGAAAGCAGAGGCGCAGCAAAAATTGAATAAGGCAACAGAAGAAGAAAAATCAAGTTCAAAAATTGGTGGTTAATCAACTAACAGGCATGAATACACTCTTTAATACAAGATTATTGTTAACCGTTTTGGTGGTTGGTTTCTTTTCTTTAAATGCTTCCGCACAAAAGGACACCAGCAGGCGGCAAAGCATCGACATTACATCCAGCTACAAACCGGTGTTAAGAAATTCGGTTAAGATGAATTTTTCTGCTTCTCATTTAAAAGCAGATTCAAGTCGTTCCGTAGGAGGATATAATATTCCGTCTCAAAATCTTTTCTATACTTACCAGCCCGGCGTTTTAAAACCATTGGCTTTACAGCAGGATACCAGTCTGCAATTGGGAGACCGCAATTTTGTAAAAGCAGGTTTTGGTAATTATTCCACGCCTTATGTAAGTGCAGGTTTTAGTTTTGGTGATGGCAAAAAGGCATTGGCAAATCTGTATGCTGATTATATTTCTTCTAAAGGCAATATTAAGAACCAGGATTACAATGAACTCAACATTAAGGCAGCCGGCAGCTATTTTACTGAAGTAAATGAACTATATGGAAGTGCTTCTGTAAGGCAGCAGGGGTATCATTTATACGGTTACAATCATGATACACTCACTTATACCAAAGACCAGGTTTTGCAGGGATATCAAACACTTAAACTGGCTGGTGGTATCAGGAATAAAAAAATAACAGAAACAGGAATCAATTATGATCCTAATCTTGAAATTGATTTATTTAGCAGTAAGGATAAATTAAGTGAGAGCTCTTTAATTTTAACTGCGCCTGCCTACAAAACTTTTAATGAGGTTTTCACTATTAAGATAACGGCCAAGGCTGATGTTACGTCTTTCAAATCAAAGAACCTTGATAGTAATGTAACCTTCAACAACAATGTGTATTACATTGCTCCCGAGCTGATGTATGTTTCTCCTGAATCCATGTTCAATATACATGCAGGCGTTACACCGGCTTGGGACAATAATAAACTTAGTGTACTACCCAATATTTACGGCGAAGTAAAACTGCAGGAAGAAGCTTTTTTATTCCAGGCGGGATTGGTAGGAAGAATTATCAAAAATAATTTTCAGCATCTCTCCACCATCAATCCTTTTCTTGTAACACCTAACGCACAATTAAATACAAAAGAGATTGAATTTTATGGTGGCATAAAAGCTACAGTTGGAGATCATTTAAATGTGAGTGCAAAAACATCTTACATCCGGTACACAAACCTGCCGCTTTACATTAATACCGGTGCTGATAGAAAATCATTTGCTATTAGTAATGAAGAAAAAGCTACTAACCTGAAAATCCATGGCGATATTTCTTATATTAAACAGGATAAGTTTACAGTAAATGCCGGTTTAACAATCAATGGCTATACCAGCATTACTGATAATCCCAAAGCGTTTGGAACTGTTCCGCTGGAATTAAATGGTTCATTAAGATGGTGGGCCTTTAAACAGGTATTGCTGAAAGCAGACTATATGGGTTTTGCAGGTGGGCCTGTTTTGCTGCCAAATAACAGTACCGCTACGCTAAAAGGAGCAAATGATTTAAGCGCAGGTGTAGAATTGGTAATCACAAAACAGATCAGTGCATGGTTTGATATCAACAATATCTTCAATAATAAGTACCAGCGCTGGTTGAATTATCCTGTGTATGGCCTGAATGTATTAGGTGGTGTGATTCTCAAATTTTAGTGAGATTTAAACAGCTTGTTTATTCTCTTTTTAATGATATTTGCAGCAATCTAAACAATCGCTAATACTATCATAGGTATGCATACCATTATTGCCCCCTCATTCTTCCATAAAAAAAGTTGTGTGCTGCCTGGTATTGGTAAGCTTACCTTGGTAACTCAACCGGCAACAAGTGATTTTGCAAATCAATTAATAGAAGCTCCAAGGCAACAGATTGTATTTACACCCGGAACTCAAACGGATTATCTTTTCAATGAGTTTTCTGCTATTAGTGATTTGATAAAAAGAAAACTGGATGATTATGGCCAGGTTGATTTGCCGGGTATAGGCCAGTTTACAAAAACTGCAGATAACAGCATTGATTTTACTGCTGTAACTGTTGATGAAGCACTGCTTATGCCGGTAGAGGCAAAAAGAGTAGTGAGAGAAAATGCTACACATGCCATCCTGGTGGGAGATAAAGAAACTACCAGCACGGTAATGGCTGAAATGCTTGCTCCTGAAGAAGAAATGACTGTTGCTTCTAAACATAAATGGTGGATATGGGCGGCTGCATTAGCTGCCATAGGCTTGCTAATGATAGCGCTTTACATCTATGAATATGGCATTAATAATTTTGCCAGCAACCTGCCTTTTTAATTTAATTTGAGCTCAAACAATTTAGGCCAGTGTTTACCGGTGATGTACATTCTTTTGCTGGTACTGTCATATGCAATACCGTTAAGAACAGCGTCATTATCCCGGCTGGTATTACCTGTGTGGAAACCTTTTAAAAGATCAGCCGTTTCCAGTTTACCAATTACGTGGCCATTAGCAGGATCAATCTGGAGGATAAATGTTTCACCCCATACGTTAGCGAATATGGTTCCATCAATATATTCCAGTTCGTTCACAAAGTTTACAGGGCCATTGTTATCTGTAACCTGGATAATTCTTTTTATTCTAAAATCAGCTGGATTTACAAAATAGATTTTCCCTTCTTTGCTTCCGTCGCTAATGATTAATTCAGTTCCATTATTCGTCATGCCCCAGCCTTCACTGTTCCATGGAAAAGTTTTGATTGGTTTGCTAAGGTCTTTTACATCATACACAAATACGATGTTGTTCTGGTAAGTGAGTTGGTACAATTTACCGTTAATGATATTGATCCCTTCACCAAAAATGCTTTCATCTTTTACAGGATATTTCTTTTCAATCTTACCCGTTTTAATATCATAAATTGAAATAAATGATTCCTTCTTTAAACCGGTGCCTTCGTACATCTTGCCATCATGGATAAACAGGCCTTCTGTAAAAGCAGTGGTATCATGAGGATATTCAGCCATCAAAGATGCACTAATGATCTTGGGTGCAGCAATTCCATTATTTACCGGCGGGTTTTCAGTAACAGGATTGTCAGATGGATTGTCGTTATTGCCGCAGGAAACCAACAAGACAGGGATCAAATAGGTAAATAATTTTTTCATCTATTTTATTTGTTCGCAAATGTACAGCAGCAGTTCATTCAATTATTATCAGCGATTGTAAAAGAATGCAAATTATTCCTGTTCGCTTTATTGTTGTCTATAGCAAACTTTGCTATATTAGACAAGTTAAGATGGAAAAACTAACAGCTTTTTTTCCAAAATGTAGACTGCTTTAAAACCACATCCTGCTGAAAAGCTTACTGGTAAAGGGTTCTGTTTTTGGCATTAATACTGATGCCACCATGCCAAACATTACCCCAACAGAATTAATGAAAATACTGGCCACGATATTTTTCCTTCTAAGCTTTTCCTTCGGGTTAATGGCCCAGCGCATCTGTGGCAGCGAAACTTATTTCCAGCAGTTTGGTAATGTTAAGCCTCAAAAAAATAACCGTCAACTTTTATCGAAAGAAGGTGTAACTGCTTTAAGAGACACTTTGCCTAATGAACTCATCAGTATTCCAGTGGTGGTGCATGTATTGTACGCCACTGATGTTCAAAACATCAGTGATGATCAAATCAAATCACAGATAGAGTCACTTAACAAGGATTTTTCTTACCAGAATGCTGATAGAAATAATGCTCCCGAAGTGTTTAGAAAGTTGGGTGCAGATATTCGTATTCGCTTTTGTTTGGCGCAAACTGATCCAAAGGGAAATAAAACAAGTGGAATTGTTCGTAAACAGACCAGCACTGTAAGCTTTGCAGCAGATGATAAAATGAAATTCAATGGTGCTGGAGGAGATGATGCATGGGATAGTGAACGTTACCTAAATATTTGGGTTTGTGGTTTAAGTTCAAGAAGCCTGGGATATGCTACACCT